>JBCBHB010000066.1:0-8806 GCA_038526025.1 Pseudomonadota bacterium | reverse complement strand
CGTGACGCGGAGGGGAGTAGCGCGGGCGGGCCGACACAGCTCATCGCGACGCATGAGAGCCGGCCGCTCGCCGAGGTTCTCCGCGAGATGCTGCGCTATTCGACGAACATCACCGCCGAGCTCTGCGGGGTCGCAGCCGCGGGCGCGCCTTCGGGAGGCGCGCTCGAAGCCTCGGCCGGGGCGCTCAACGCCTGGGCCGCGGGGCGCGGCGGCTTCGCGCCGGACGATCCGGGCTTCCGGCTCGCCAACCATTCCGGGCTCAGCCTGAACTCGCGGGTGAGCCCGGCCCGGCTCGTCCAGCTCCTGCAGGCCGTGGCCCTGGCGCCGGCGCCCGTGGAGACGGTGGACGACCGGCTGCCGCCCGGCGTGGCCCAGCTGCTGCGCCCCCATAACATCGCCGCGAAGAACGTGGCGTTCGATTACGCCAACACCGCCGTGGCGGCGAAGACCGGCACGATGCATTTCGTGCGCGGCCTCGCGGGGTACGTGACCACGCCGAAGGGGCGCCGCCTCGCCTTCGCGGTCTTCGCCAACGATCTCGCCCGCCGCGAACAGGGTGAATATGGCGCGCGGAGCTGGGCGAACCGGGCCCGCAACCTGGAGCGGGCGCTGATCCGCGAATGGGTCCTGCTGGCCGACGCGACGGCCGAGCCATCGAAGTAAGCGGAATCGCGGCTGGTCGCCGCGATGCTCTCTCGTGGTCGCTGCTGGGCGTGGTCCGCGCAGCATCGGCGACCATGTTTCGCCCTGTCCGAGGGGCTGAGGAGAGGCTTGGGAGGAGCCGCAGGGGCTCCGGGCCGAGCGTGTTCGAGCGCCCGGCCGCGTCAACCACAAGCCGGCTGTGCCGGTCGCTTTGCGATGGTTGACCCGGCCGGTCCCTCGAGGTCTCAGTCCCTCGGTTCGATGCGCTGGTGGCGGGCGCGGGCGCCGCGTTCGATCGCCGCCGAGGCGAGGCGGCCCACGCGCAGATCGTAACGGATCATCTCGAGGAGCTTCATCTCCGTCTCGTCGACCCCGCCATCGGACGCCGCCACATCGCAGGCGAGCGCATAGGCGGTCTCGCGCAGGTGATCGGGGAGCGCGCCCTCCACCAGGCCGATCAACGCGTCGAGCCCGTCCTCCTCCTCGAGAAGATCCGCCACCATGGCCGATACGTTGCGGATCCTGTCGGTGTCGTAACCCCTGAACACGGGGAGCTGGCGGACGGTGCCCGTGATCCAGTCGAGCTCGCTGTCGGTGATCTTCTCGTCCGCCGCCGCCACCGCGATCATGGTGGCGATAAGGGCGTCCTGCGGGCTCAGCGGGTCGGGCATGATCGTCGGCTCCTTCGGATGTCGAGACTCGGCGCGGACGCTAGAGAGCGGCTCTGCGGCTGGCAAGGCGCCCTTCACGCACATCGCGCCTCGAGCAGGAGCGCCTCCTGCGGCAGCACCAGCGCTTCGCCCGCCCGAAAGGGCTGCAGCGCATCGTGGACCGCTTCGGAGAGGGCGGCGATGGCGGCGGGACCCGCAGCGCTCAGGAGCGGCTCGTTCGGGCTGGCAAGGATCTCCGGCACCAGCGCCTCAGGCGTGGCATCGAGCCGGCGGGTGGGCCGCAGAACGGCTCGGCGCGGCGCCGCGAAACCCGCCTCGGCCACGAGCCGGGCCAGCGCGGTCCCGTCATCGGCGATGAAAGTGAAGGGCGCGCGGGCCGTGCGCGCCGCCTCTGCCCCGAGAACCGGCAACAACGCCTCGGCGATGGCATCGAACAGCGGCGGCACGCCGGCCCACACCGTGAGGACCAGCCGACCGCCGGGCGCCAGCACGCGGCGCATCTCGGCCAGTGCGCCTGCGGTCTCGGGGAAGAACTGGATACCCTGCTGGCAGAAGGCGAGATCGAAGCTGCCTGCCTTGAAGGGCATGGCGTCCACCGGCGCCTCGGCCCAGCGCCCCTCATGCGGCGGGGGCACGCCCTCGCGTGCCGCAATCCGGAGCATGCCCGCGTTCAGGTCCAGACCCGTGATCGGGCTCGGCCTGGTGAGCCTGGCGCCGACCGCCCGGGAGACGACGCCGGTGCCACAGGCGATGTCGAGCACCCTGGCGCCCTCGGGCAGCGCCACCGCGTCGAGCGTCTGCTCGGCCAAGGGGGCGAAGATGGCCGGCACCTTCTTTGCCTCGTAGGTCTCCGCGGCCCGGTCCGAGAGCTGGTAGTCGCTATCCGCTCGCACCCATCTCTCCCCGTCCGCTTTCCTCGATCCACCTCCCTGGCATCGGCGCCGCCAGGCCCAGCCTGCCGCTGGCAACCGGCGTCACCGAAACGAAACCGATACCCCCGCCCTCGGTGCAGATCGGCTCAGCGCCGCGCGCCGCCCGGGCGTCGTCGCGCAACGACGGCCAGGCCCGCCATACCGGCGAGCGTCAGCCCGATCGTCCCGGGCAGCGGCACTGCCGCATCGAGGACCGACACCGAGAGCATAGTCGGCTCAACGAACGTATAATCCTCCGGAAAACCACGGCTGTTAAACGCCGTGATGATGAGCGGCGTGGTTGTCAGCACAGCTTGAATGTCGGGCACGAGCCAGAACCCAAGATCCGGCACAAGAGCCGCTTGCGGGAAGAAGTCCGGCGGAAGAGCGATGGTGGCGACCTGAACGGTCGTTATGGTACTCGTGGAGTTCAGGAAGAAAACCACGTTGTCTGAATTCGCCGTGCGGTTCTGGACACTGAGTGTCAGATCGAAGGCGTCACCCGACAGGGTCGACGTGTTAGCCGTGGGCGTGAAGTTCGACCCGAAGAACTGGACGCCTCCTCCGCCGCTTGTGGTGGTGGATGTGGGTGCCGCTTCTGAATCGAAGACCGCATCGATCGTCAGCACCTCGCCAGTCAGAGACGAGCCTGGATCGGTGCCTTGGAGCGTGCCCGAGAGCTGGAAGCGTATGGGCGCCGCTTCGGCCGCGCCGCTCACCAGCACAAGACCTGCGCAGACCGCCCCGATCAAAGCCTTGAGCGTCATGGATCCCTCCGCCTCCCGGTGCGCGGGAGCCTAGCCCCCGCTGCGCTGCACCACAACAGCAGATCTGTTGACGAAGCGGGGCCGGAGAGGCGAAGACCCGCGCCACCGGGCAAAGCGCCCGAGGGAGATGCCACCATGACCGAGCCGCTGCGCGACACCACCCCTGCCGCCCTCGACGACGCGCTGAAAGAAGCCGCCCGCGACGCCAAGGCATGGCCGTTCGAGGAGGCGCGGAAGCTTGCGAAGCGGCTGGAGAAGCACCCGCCCAAGAACGACTACGTGCTGTTCGAAACAGGCTACGGCCCTTCGGGCCTGCCCCATCTCGGCACCTTCGGCGAGGTGGCCCGGACCACCATGGTCCGCCGCGCTTTCGAGGCGCTGTGCCCGGGCGTGAAAACCAAGCTGATCTGCTTCTCGGACGATCTCGACGGCATGCGCAAGGTGCCCGAGAACGTGCCGAACCCCGATGCGCTGCGCGCGCATCTGCAGCGCCCGCTCACGGCGGTGCCTGACCCGTTCGGGACGCATGAGAGCTTCGGCGCCCACAACAACGCCCGGCTGAACGCGTTCCTCGACACCTTCGGCTTCGACTACGAGTTCATCTCCGCCACCGAGTTCTACCGCACGGGCCGGTTCGACGAGACGCTGAAGCGCGCCGCCGAGCGCTACGACGATATCATGGCCGTCATGCTGCCCACGCTCGGGGAGGAGCGGCAGGCCACCTATAGCTGCTTCCTGCCGATCAGCCCCAAGACCGGCCGGGTCCTTTATGTGCCCATGAAGCATGTGGATGCGAGCGCCCACACGGTCACCTTCGACGATGAGGACGGGGAGGAGACCACACTCCCGGTCACCGGCGGCAACGTGAAGCTCCAGTGGAAGCCCGATTTCGGCGCCCGCTGGGCGGCCCTCGGCGTCGATTTCGAGATGTTCGGCAAGGACCATGCCTCGAACGCACCGATCTACGACCGGATCTGCCAGATCCTCGGGACGCCGGCGCCGGAGCATTACATCTACGAGCTGTTCCTGGATGGCGAGGGGCAGAAGATCTCGAAGTCCAAGGGCAACGGCCTCGCGATCGAGGAATGGCTGCGCTACGCCGCACCCGAAAGCCTTGCGCTCTACATGTTCCAGAAGCCGCGTACGGCGAAGCGGCTGCATTGGGACGTGATCCCGCGCATGGTGGACGAGTACCACCAGCATCTCCGTGCCTATGCCGGCCAGGAGACGGACAAGCAGCTCGCCAACCCGGTCTGGCACATCCATGGCGGCACCCCGCCCGAGAGCCAGATGCCGGTGCCGTTCTCGATGCTGCTGAACCTCGCCTCCGCCGCCTCGGCCGAGAACAAGGAGCAGCTCTGGGGCTTCATCCGCCGCTATGCGCCGGAGGCAAGCCCGGAGACGCATCCCCAGCTCGATGCGGCAGCCGAAGGGGCGGTGCGCTATTTCGAGGACAAGGTGAAGCCCACCAAGGCCTTCCGGGCACCCACCGAGAAGGAGCGCGAGGCGTTCGAGGACCTTGCCCGCCGGTTGCGCAGCACGGACGAGACGGCGGCCGAGGCGCTGCAGGACATCGTCTTCGCCGTCGGCAACGAACATGGCTTCGAGCCACTGCGGGACTGGTTCAAGGCAATCTACGAGGTCCTGCTCGGGGCCTCCCAGGGCCCCCGCTTCGGTGGCTTCATCGCGCTCTATGGCGTGGCGGAAACGGTCGCGATGATCGAAGAGCGCCTGGGCTGAAAGAAGCGCCGCCCCGATCGTTCAACCGGGGCGGCTTCCTTCTCTCGGCCCTTCAGGGGCGTGTCTCAGACCCCGCGTATCCGGGCCGAGAATATCTCGATCACCTGCCGCCGCTCGCTGTCCGAAAGCGCGCGGTCGACGAAGAGCCCGCCGAACCACATCAGCTCCGCATCCGCCCCGAGCCCAGCGCCCTGAACGAGCACGCCGTCAAGGGTCGGCGTGAAGGGCCCGGCGCGGCCGCTGAAGATCGGGATCTCCGCCTCGTCGCCGAAGGGCGAGACACGCCACAGCTTCATATCGACGCCATCGTTCACGCTCACGCGAATGTCCCGCGCGGGCCCGCCGGCGACGACGTTGTCGCCCAACCGGAAGTCGAAACCGTTCAGGCTCGGCGTGTTCGAGAACACGTGCTGCGTACGCGTGGCGAATGCCGTGAAGCCGGAAGACGTCAAGTTGAGCGGCGACGCCTCCACCGGAAAACGCTCTTCAGACCGTCCCTCCGACGCCACAAGATACGAGAACGGCGAGCCCTGGTTGATCGGGTTGGCCAACGCTGCCTCGAACCGCTGCGTGGCCACAGCACCATCGATGCGGATGCATTTCTGACCGTTGAAGAGCTGATGCGCCGTGATGCCCGGATCGGCGGCGGTCAGGATCAGGTCCGGCTGGCCCGGGATGAGGTTGCTGATGCGCGCCACCGGCTGGCCCACGGCGGTCACCGGAAGGGTGCCCGCCACGTCCTGCCAAAGCCCATCGAAGCCATCCGACATCCACAGGCCGCCCTGGTCACCACCGAAGAAGGCCGCAAGGTCGCTGTTCGAGATGGCGGCGGGCACGGCGGGGGCCGGCGTCGGTCCCGGCGCGGCAAAGGCACCAGCGTAGTGAGGAGCCGTCCGCATCACACCGTCGTAGTCGAGAACCGGCGGCGGATCGGTCGCGTCCACCGTCAGGGCATTCACGGCATAAGGGCGCCCTTCGTTGTCCATCCCGGGGTCGATATACGGTCCCCGCCGGAAGTTCCGCGGATGCGCCTTGATCGCGTTCGAACCATAGGCATCGACCGCGTAGAACTGCGTATCGCGCCTGTAGCGCAGAAGTTCCGTCTGGTTCGGGGCGATCGGCCCGTCGAAGCGGGCCACGTCGATCAGGATGGAGTTGTAGCTCACGGTGATCGCACGGGCCTGGTTGGCTGGCCGCGCAAGCGTCCCGATCCGGTTGCGGTCGATGAACCCGTCCAGGTCCGACAACCAGCCAAAGGTGGAGAGGCCCTTCATCAATCCGTCCGCGCGCTTGACCACGTTGTTCTGCATCCGCAGCGCGCCATAGTCGGTCTGGACGCCGATGAACCACTGGTCGCTGACGACGATCCAGTTCCCTTCGATAACGAAGTAGTCGGAGATGGCCTCGACTGTACTGCTGAAGACCGTCGCGCCGATCTGCAGCGGCGCCGCGCCACCTTCGAGATGCGAGTGCGTAACCGTGAAGGACTTTGGCCCCGGCGTCGCATTCGTGGAGAAGAGCCGCAGTCCGGGCTGATTGTTCGACGCGAACGTGAAGTTCACATAGCCTTGGGTGAACACGCCCCGCGACGGCGAGAGCGCGCGGATCGGCCCGAAGAGCGGTGGGGCCTCCGCGCCCGAATAGTCGGTCGTGGCGTAGATCGGATCGGTCATGAACGCGCAGCCGCGCCAGAAGGTCGGCGCGTTGTTCTGCGTGTTCGAGATCATACCGTACGAATGGTGGTTCTCGATGGTGCAATCGACGTAGCCCACATGGTCGCCAAACACGCCGAAGCTGCCGCCGTTCTTGAAGTGCACGCGGTAGTACACGGTGCCGAACGAGGCCGTGGAAAACGAGAAGGTCTCGGCCTCGCCGGATCTGTTCCCCGTCGCGGGGTCCCAGCCGCCATCGAAGAAGATGTTGGCGACCACGGCGTTCGCAGGCGTCTGCGCCGGCACGCCAACCGCGGTATCGGCGGATCCGATGCCGTCCCTCAGCAGCGTCGCCCGCGCCGTCCCGCCATAGGTGTTGAGCTGGCTGCCGGCCCCCACATCCAAGCGCTTCCCGAACCCGAACGTCGCGCCCGCCTTCAGCAGCAGCCGCCGGTTCTCGCCGCGCGCATGGTTCAGCGCGTCCGCCAGGCCCTGAGCGCTCGCCGTACGCTGGAGCGCGCCCGCAGGCGCGGCGCCGAAATCCGCATCCCCCACGGGGTTGAGGACCATGGTCAGGTTGCCCGCATACCAGTCGTCGGGGTCGACGACGTCGACCTCGAGCAGCGCCGTGCGATCGACACCCTGGCTGTTCACCTGGCGCATCGTCACCTGCCGCGTCCCGGTCTCCTGGAAGAGATGGCAGGTATCGGGACCCGTGGTCGTGCGTGCCGTGCGCGAGGCGCGGCTGTTGGCCGGCGGCGCTTCGAACGCGTAGTCCTCCCCGAAGTCCCAGATATACGTGTCGTCCCGGCGCTGGTTCGAGGTCACCCCCGCCGGCCGCATCCAGACAAAGAGCGGCGCCGGTCCGCTCAGCCGGCCCGCCTCGATGCCGAAGATGGGCGCGGCGAAGGGGATCGCCCCCCATCCGATGCCTGTGAGCAGCGCCTCGATGCCGTAGGACGGCACGCCCCAGTCAACGCCCGTGGCCGAGGGTAGGCTGCCCGCCGCCCCCTTGAAGCTGCCATCGAGCGCGATGGGGCCGGCGCTGACGCCGCCGCCGAGATCGAGCGCACCGCTTCCAGCCGGCGTGAAACCGGCCAGCAGCTCGGCACGCGTGAGCGGCGCGAAGTCCCGGCCGCCCGCGCCCGCAAGCGCGGAGGCGTACTGCGCGACAGGGAGCGTAACGGCATCGCTCCGCGATACCCCACCGCCGAGCGCGTCCGCGCCCAGCACCGAGCGGGTGAGCGCGAAGCCGCTGCCGAGAGGGCGGAAGCCGTTCTGATGCGTCGCCTCTGCCTCCACATCGCCGTCGCTCCGGGTGTCGATGTAGAAGGCACTGTCGGTTATCTCGCCGGCCTCGCCGCTCGAGAGGAGCAGCGCATCCGCGCCGCCAGCCACGATCAGGCTGTTCCGGACTCGCACGTCCGAGAAGACGTAACCGAACGCCGCCTCCCCGCCCTGCGGCAACGCCGGATCGGCCTGGAGCCGCAGCCCGTCGAGCGCCGGGAAACGGGACTGGCCGGGATAGAGCAGGCTGTCGTCGATCGTGATGGCCACGCCCGGGCGGTAGACAGGCGCATACCCCGTCGCCCCGTCCGGCGCCGCCGTGATCCAGGCCCCCGGTGCGAAGGGCGTCGCCGCCACGGCGTCATAGGCCTCGACCCGGGTGAGCGCGAGGGCGGTGATGTCGTTGCCGATCCGGAAGGGCCGCGTCCCCATGCGGTGAAGCCGGCAATCCTGGAACGCGACCGCGCCGAAATCGGCGTCCATCGCCGCGCCGGTATCCACGATCTCCACCCGCTCGAAGAGGAACGACGCGGCACCGGAGCCCGCCATCTGGCTGCCACCCGCGCCCAGCACGATCCCGTCCGGATCGCGCGGCCGGCGCAGCCGCTCGGCCATCAGGAACCCGCCGCGCACCCGGCAGTCCCGGAACGCCACGGTGCGCCCAGCCTCGCCCGGCACCACAAGCACCCCATCGGCGAAACGCGGGCTGCGCGCCGCAGGGTCCGGCTGCGCTGCATGATCGAGATCGACCTGCCAGTCGAGGTTCCGCAGTTTCGCGAAATGCAGCGGACCGCTCACCGCCGCTGCCTCGTTCGCATCGTAGGGCAGAACCTGCACGCGACCGGCGACGCCGATGTCGCCCACCGCGCCGGGGCGCCGACACACATGACACCGCGCGAAGACATGATGGCGGCCTCGGTGATGTTCCACCTCGCCGGGGTCGACAAACGGGCGTTCATGAAGGGCATCGAGGCCGATCCACAGACCTACAAGGACTGGGGCGGCGGCGGTGAATGGAAGATCGAGACTTCGGGGAAAGAGGATGATCTGTTCTCACCCTTCATCAAGAAGCCCTTCGATCAGGCGATCAAAGAGGGGCTGATCCCGGCTCATTTGAACACGATTTCCGGCACCTG
>JBCBHB010000065.1:0-8851 GCA_038526025.1 Pseudomonadota bacterium | reverse complement strand
CAGACCCTGCCCGTGCATCGCCCGCAGTGCCCGCAGGGTGCAGGTCCTGCGCCATCCAACCGGTGGCGACCGCGCCATGGGCACGCAGCCGCTCGAACCGGTCGGCGTTCTCGAGCTCGAGGGTGCGGAAGTCCTCGGCCCGCGCCATGTCGACGAGATCGGGACGGATCGCCAGCATCATCCCCGTCTCCGCCGCGCCGCCATGGATGCCGTAGGCGCCTTCCCCCGCCGGCAAGAGGTCCGCCGTCCCGACCCCGCTGCCCCAGGCGCAGGTGACGCAGAGCAGGTCATGCGCGATCCGTAGCTCCCGCGCCACCACGCCCATGGGCGCGACATTGCCGCCATGGGAGGTAACGATCACGAGCTTGCGGACCCCGGCACGCGCCACCGACGCGCCGATCTCGAGCCAGCTCCGGATCGCGGTCTCCCAACCCACCGTGAGCGTGCCGCGATAGGCCAGATGCTCGTCCGACTTGCAGACCTGCTGGACCGGCAGGAAGGTCGCCGGCGGGGGCGAATCATCCGCCTTCAGCAGCGCGACGACGCGGGCAACCATCGCCTCCGCAATGAAGCTGTCCACACCGACGGGCAGGTGCGGACCGTGCTGTTCGATGGCGGCGATGGGCAGGACCGCGATCCAGTCCCCCGTCTCCCCGAAGGCCCGGGCGGGCATATCGCGCCAGAAATGGGCGGGCAGGCTCACGGCGCAACGGCCGGCGCGGCGGCGAGGCACTCGATTTCAACGTGGAACTCCGGCCTCGCGAAGCCCGAGACGATCATCAGCGTCGAGGCGGGCGGCGGGCTCACGCCGTCGAAGAACGCGTTGCGCGCCGCCATGTAGCCCGCGAGGTGTTCCCGCGCGGTGACATAGGCGTTGAGCCGGACGATCGCGCGCCGGTCGAGCCCGTCCTCGGCCAGGATCGCCTCCAGGTTCTCGAGCGCGATGCGGGCCTGGGCCTGTGCGCTCACCGGCACGTCGCCCGCCGCGGTGATGCCAAGCTGGCCGGAGCAGGCAAGCAGGCGATGCCCCGCCGGCACGGCGATGCCGTGGCTGTAGCCGGAGAATGGCGGGTGGATCGTGCTCGGCGACAGCGCGCGCATGGCTCTCCTCACTTCACTCTACTTCACCGCGGCGAGGCGGGCCTCGACCTTGTCGAGGAAGCGCCCGCGCGCCGCCGGCCCCACGCTATCCATCTCGTGCAGCCCGAGCCAGAAGGTCTGCGCCTTCGGGTTGCAGATGGCGCGCACGCCGGTCAGCAGCACCCGCCGGCCGGGCGCCATCATCGGGAAGGTCCACCACCACCAGGGCGCCCCGAGGGTCGAGACGGCGCCCACCAGCCGGATGTTCTTCAGCCCGCCGCGGATGGGGGCATTCGGCTCCGGCATCTCGAAGGCCACGCCGGGGACGAAGGCGCGGTCGAGCCAGCCCTTCAGCATGGCCGGCTGGCCGTACCACCAGGTGGGGTAGACGAAGACGAGCCCCTCGGCGGCCTTCAGCCGGGCGATATGATCCGCCACCGGCCGCTCGTTCTCGATCAGCGTATGATAGCCCCGCCGCTCCGCGCAGCTCATCACGGGGTCGAACCCTTCGGCGTAGAGATCGAGCAGGTCGACCTCGTGCCCCGCCGCCCGGGCGCCGGCCACGGCACGGTGGCGCACCGCGGCGCAGAAGCTCTCGGGGTCGGGATGACAGTAGACGATCAGCAAGCGCATGGAGCCCCCCGCGCGCACCGCCCTGCCCCATAGCCCGGCGGCAGGCCACTCTGGCACGTCACTCTGGCGCGCCGGCCCCCTTTCGCTCAAGCCAAAAGCCGCCGCCCGGCAACCGCTGGCCGTGGTGCTCCCGGGGGCAAGCTGGCGGGTGGGCGTCCGCTGCGCGAGCGCAGGCGAGGCGCGGCGGTGACGGGCACCCGTCAGCCTGCCCCTTCCTCGCTTGACGCCGACACGGCACCCGCGGCAACTGCGCGGGACAATCGCAGAGCGGGGGACCGGGATGGCCGAGGACGCAGACTTCATCGTGATCGGCGCGGGCTCCGCCGGCTCGGCCCTGGCCCATCGGCTGTCGAAAGACGGTCAGCACCGGGTGCTGGTGATCGAGCCCGGCGGGTCGGATGCCGGACCCCTCATCCAGATGCCCGGCGCCCTCAGCTTCCCGATGAACATGCATCGCTACGACTGGGGCTACCGGAGCGAGCCGGAACCGCATCTCGGCAACCGCCGCCTCGCCTGCCCGCGGGGGCGCGTGATCGGCGGCTCCTCCAGCATCAACGGCATGGTCTATGTGCGCGGCCATGCGCGGGACTTCGATCACTGGGCCGAGCAGGGCGCGGACGGGTGGGACTATGCCTCGGTGCTGCCCTACTACAAGCGCCTCGAGGCCTGGGAGGAGGGCGGCCATGGCGGAGACACCGCCTGGCGCGGCACGAACGGCCCCCTCACCGTCAGCCGCGGCACGCGCGAGAACCCGCTCGTCCATGCCTTCGTGGAAGCCGGCATCGCCGCAGGCTACGAGGCGACGCCGGACTATAACGGCGAGAAGCAGGAAGGCTTCGGGCCGATGGAGGCGACGATCCGCAACGGCCAGCGCTGGTCCGCCGCAAACGCCTACCTCAAGCCCGCGCTGAAGCGGGAGAACTGCCGGCTCCTGCGCGCGGAAGCCCAGCGCATCGTCGTCGAGGACGGCCGCGCCACGGGCGTCGAGGTGCTGGTCGACGACATGCCGCGCACGCTCAAGGCCCGCGCAGGCGTCATCCTCGCCGCTTCCTCGATCAACTCGCCAAAGCTGCTGATGCTCTCCGGTATCGGCCCCGCGGCGCATCTGGCAGAGCACGGCATCGCGGTGGTCGCGGACCGGCCGGGGGTGGGCGAGAACCTGCAGGACCATCTCGAGCTCTACATCCAGCAGGCCAGCACCCAGCCCATCACGCTCTTCAAGTACTGGAACCTGCTCGGCAAGGCGCGGGTGGGCCTCGAATGGATGCTCACCAGGAAGGGTCCCGGCGCCTCGAACCAGTTCGAGAGCGCGGCCTTCGTGCGCACTGCCGCTGGCGTGGAGTACCCGGACGTGCAGTTCCACTTCCTGCCCATCGCCGTGCGCTACGACGGACAGGCGGCAGCCGAGGGGCATGGCTGGCAGGCGCATGTGGGCCCCATGCGCTCGAAATCGCGCGGCCATGTGCGCCTGCGCTCGGCCGAGCCGGCGGAGGCGCCGGTGATCCGCTTCAACTATATGAGCCACGAGGATGACTGGCGGGACTTCCGCCGCTGCATCCGCATCGCCCGGGAGATTTTCGCCCAGGCCCCGTTCGACCCCTATCGCGGCAAGGAGATCCAGCCGGGCGAGGCGGTTCAGTCCGACGACGATCTCGACACCTTCATCCGCGACCATGCCGAGAGCGCCTATCACCCCTGCGGGACCTGCCGGATGGGCCGGGCGGACGATCGGATGGCGGTGGTGGACCCGGAGACCCGCGTCATCGGCGTCGACAGTCTCTGGTGCGCGGACAGCTCGATCTTCCCGCGTATCACGAACGGCAATCTCAACGGCCCGTCGATCATGACCGGCGAGAAGGCGGCGGACCACATCCTCGGCAAGCCACCGCTGGCGCGGGACAACGCCCGACCCTGGATCAACCCGCGCTGGGAGACGGCGGACCGATGACCCCCGAGGACAGCACCCTCCAGCCTGCACCCCGGCCTGCACCGCTCCGCGCCGTGGTGTTCGACCTCGACGGCACGCTGGTCGACAGCGCGCCCGACATCGCGGCCTCCCTGAACGCGACGCTGGTGGCGCTGGGGCGCGGCCCGCTACCGCTGCCCCGAGTGCTGGGCAATGTGGGGCATGGCATGCGCCACCTGATCGCCCGCTGCCTGGCAGACAGTGGCGGGGGCGCGGAGGACGAGGCGCTGATCGACCGGGCGCTTGGGCTCTACCGGGCGCATTACGCGGAGCATTTGGCGGACGCCACGCGGCCCTACCCGAACGTGCCCGAGGTGCTGGAGCAGCTTGCCGAAAGCGGGCTCAAGCTCGCGGTCTGTACCAACAAGCCGGAGGGCCTCAGCCAGAAGCTGCTCGCCGCGCTGGACCTCGCACCGTTCTTCCCGGTGGTGGTGGGTGGGGACACGGTGGCGGAGCGGAAGCCCCACCCCGCCCCACTGCTCCATGCGATCAAGCAACTCGGTGCGGCGCCGGGCGATACGCTCTTCGTGGGCGACAGCGCGCCGGACGAAGGTGCGGCGCGCGCAGCCGGCGCGCGCTTCGCCTTCCACACCGAGGGCTACGCTCAAGGGCCGACGGAAGACTATGTGGCCGAGTTCCGGTTCGGCCGCTGGGACGCGTTCCTGGCGCTCGTCCGGCGCCGCGGCGTCGCGGCCTGACGGGCGCGCCCAGTCTCAGCGCGGACCTCGCGCCCGCCTAACGCGCGCCGATGGATGCCGTGTCGAGCGGGGCGGCCATGCCGGCGATCTCGAGGATCAGCTTGCGGCGAACGGCATCGGCGAAGGTCTCGGCACTGTCCGCCGTGATGACAAAGGCGCCGGGGCCGCCGACGATCTGCGTCTCGAAGGCGCGCTCGAGGTTGTAGTCCACCGGTCGGCCCGAACAGTCGCGGCAGAGGACAGCCAGACCGTTCACGGTGATGCCCGCATCGAGCACCTGCTGGCGCGCGGGCGCGATGGGCGGACCGTTCCAGTTGTTCGCGCTGTCGGCGGAGAAATCGATCACTCGGCGCGTCGCCTCGATCCCGTTCTCCTCGATCAGCCGCTTGCCGGCAAGGAGGGCGGCGCCGATGGCGTTGCGGCCCCAGGCACGGCGGGGCGGGATCATGAGCGCTTCGGCAAAGGCGCGCGCGCCCTCCTCCCCTTCGATGATGGTCCAGGGGACGATCACATCCTGGCTGCCCGCATCGGCCCACTCGACATAGGTGACCGCGATGCGCCCACGCCCGGTGTAGCGGATGGCATCGAGCACCCGTCCATCAGTGATCGCCTGCGCATACCCCTGGCGCTGGAAAGCGATCTCGCGGTCGTCGATGGAGCCGGTGGCGTCGGCAAGGAGGACGAGTTCCAGGTCGACGGGCCCTGCGAAGGCGGGTGTTACGGGCAGGTCGACAGGCAGGTGGACGGCAGCGCTGCGTTCCAGGCTGCCGGCGGCCGGCAGCAGGAGCAGTGCTAGGGCAAGGCAGGACAGGCGTTGCAACGGGCGAAGCATCGGCACCCCTCTCGCGGTTGAGACGGCCCGCGGCCCCACGCACGCGGGCATCCGGCGCGATATCGGGCGTGGCGCCGGGCTTACCGTCACGGGTTGCAACGCTCGTGCCAGAATGCCGCAGCGCGGAAAAACGGACCAGTAACCTTAGGGCGGCCTGCTAAAAGGGCAGGCAATCTGCATCGCCTGTGAGCAGCCAGGCGAGGGTGAACGGCGTATCCATCGCCTCGAGGCTATCGACACGGCTGGCGAGAGCCTCTGCGCGGGCAACACCAAGGAGGGCTGCCGCTTTCGCGCGCAGCTTGGCGGTGCGGGCTTCCAGCGGCTCGGGGGCGGCAAGGTCGTGGCCGGCACGCCGCTCGGTACCATCGGTGAGGCTGAGCGTGAGGGCGGTTGCCGTGTCGGACACCGCATCGTCGGCCACCACTGTCACCCGCTCGCGAAGAGCGGTGAGCGAAGGGTCGACGCAGGCAGCATCGCTGTAGCTCTCGAGCGCGCCGGTGTCCCAGCCGGCCAGCGCCATCGCCGCCGTGTGGCGGTAGCTGAACTTTGCCTCGAGGCCCGAGGATGGGGTGGGGATGTTGCAGACTTTCAGCCAGCGGGGGTTGGTGTGGATCGTGACCTGCGCCACCGCCCCGGCCGGCACGTCGCGCATCGTGCCCAGCGCCTCGAGCATGGCGTGGAGCCCGTGGCAGCAGGCGTGGAACTTGTAGCTCACCTGCTCGAAGGCCCAGCGCTGACCGAGATCCGCCAATGCCTCGGCCGGAGACACGCCGCCCCGCGCATGCGTCTCGCCGAAGCCCTGCGGGCCCTCCAGGGCATGAGGGTTCGAGACGAAACCGGCCGCGGCCAGGCGTGCGCACTCCACCCCATTCGCTGCGGCCAGGCCGGCGTTGAACGGCTTGCCCATCGTGCCGAACTGCGACTTCAGACCGGAGACACGGGTGCTGGCGAGGCCGAGTGCCATGGCAGTCGCGCCCGGCGAGAGGCCGAGAAGACGGGCGGCCGCAAGCGTTGCCCCGAAGGCGCCGGCAGTCGCCGTCTGATGAAAGCCGGCGTTGTAATGCGCCGCCCCGAGCCAGTGGCCCACGCGGCACGACGCCTCCATGCCCAGGAGCGCGGCGGGGACAACGGCCTGACCAGACAAGCGCCCGGCCTCCGCGAGCGCGAGAACCGCCGGGAGGATGGCGACGCTTGGATGGCCGACATGGAGGAAGTGCGTGTCGTCGTAGTCGAGCGCGTGGCTGATGGTGCCGTTGACCATGGCGGCGGCACGGGCGGGCAGCCGCGTGGCGCTGCCGACGATCCCTGCCTCCGCCCGGCCGCCATCTCGCAGCGCTTCATCCCGCACGATCCAGGACACCGGCTCCGCCGCGCCGGCAAGGGCCACGGCAGCCCAGTCGAGGAGCGAAAGGCGGACCGTGGCGCGCGCGAGCGCCGGCATCGCCTCGGCCGGGTACGCGGCGAAACGGGCAAGAGCGGGCGCGAGCGCCGCCGTCTCGTCGGGGCTACCTGCCTCTCCGGGCCGGGCTTCGAGCGGGGGCATGGCGGTCTCCTCCTCCAGAACCATGCCGGATTGGAGCGCCAGCCGCAGCGCGGCGCAAGCCTCGCCTCAACGCACGAGCCCGGCGGGAAGAAGGCGGACCAGCGCCTGAGAGAGCGCGAAGATCAGCGTGGCGACGGCGACGACCGTTGGACCGGCCGGCGTGTCGAGCAGGAAGGCCACCCCCAGCCCGCCAAGGCTTGCAACGCAGCCGAGGGCGGCGGCGAGGAACGCCATGGCCTCCGGGCTGCGAACAAGCGGCCGCGCCGCGGCGGCAGGGATGATCAGCATGGCGGTGATCAGCAGCACGCCGACGAGCTTCAGCGCCACAGCGACCAGGCCGGCGAGCGCGATCACAAGCACCATCTGCTCGCGCCCCGGATCGATCCCCGCCGCGCGGGCAAGATCGCCATGCAGCGTGGCCGTGAGAAGCCGGTTCCAGCGCCAGGCGATGAGGGCGATGATGAGCGCAGCACCGCCCCAGATCACCGCCAGATCGGCACGGCCTACGGCGAGGATATCGCCGAACAGGAAGGCAGCGAGATCCCGCTGGCGCCCTGGAATGAGGGCGGTGGCCACGAGACCGAGCGCGAGCGCGCCATGACTGAAAACGCCAAGTAAGGTGTCGGGCGCAGGGCGGGCGGCGCCGCGCGCGTCCAGCCCCGCACCGCCGACCCCGAGCCCGGCGCTAGGGCCAGCGATAGCCGCCACACCGAGCCCCATGGCAAGCGCGGTCAGCAGCACGCCGAGCGAGATTGAGATCGACGTCGCCAGCGCCAGTGCCACGCCCAGGATGGCGGCATGTGCGGTCGCGTCCCCGAAATAGGCCATGCGCCGCCACACCACGAAGCAGCCCAACGGGGCGGCGGCGAGGGCTATGGCGAGAGAGGCGAGCGCCGCGCGAACCAGAAAGTCGTCGAGCATCAGCGGGGCGGCTCCGCATCCGCCGTGTGGCTGGCATGGCTGCAACCATCGTCGTGCACATGATCGTGCCGGTGCTGATAGAGGGCCAATGCGCCACCGGTGCCGAGGCCGAAGAGGCTGCGATAGGCCGGCATGTCCCGAACCACCGTGGGCGCCCCCTGGCAGCAGATATGACCGTTCAGGCAGATCACGCGATCTGACGCGCTCATGACCACATGGAGATCGTGGCTGACCATCAGGACAGCGCAGCCGAGCCTGCCGCGGAGTGTCTCGACCAGCTTGTAGAAAGCGGCGGCGCCCGGTTGGTCGAGCCCCTGGGCCGGTTCGTCGAGGATCAGGATCTCGGGCCGGCCGAGCATGGCACGGGCAAGCAGCGCACGCTGGAACTGGCCGCCGGAGAGTGCCGACAGCGGAAGATGCGCGACGCCGCGGGGGCCATCGGCAGCGAGGCCGACTTCGGCGAGTGCCGCGGCGCCCGCCTCCGCGCCCCGCCGGGCCGGGAGGTCGAGGAACCGCGCGACGCTGATGGGCATGCTCGAATCGACCTGGAGGCGCTGCGGCACGTAGCCGATGCGAAGATCCTGCCGCCGGCGCACCTGCCCGGCGCTCGGCCGCACGGCGCCGAGGAGGGCACGGACGAGCGTGGATTTGCCGGATCCGTTGGGGCCGACGATGGTGACGATCTCGCCGGGCATGATCTGGAAATCGATGTCGCTGATCGCGGTGCGCCCGCCGAGGGCGACGGTCAGTTTCTCCGCGGCGATGAGCGGGGCTGTGCCCGATGGCGCCGACCACGCCTCGGCCGCGGCAGTGGCGATGCGGTTCATGACACCCCAGCCCCCGCATCGACCCGGCAACGGGCGCAGATGCCTTCGGCCTCCAGCACCCGCCGCTCGATCTGGAAACCTGCGGCCGCCGCCTCCTGTGCGAGGGCGTTGGCGAGACCCGGCGCGTCTTCGGGCAGGCAGGCCTCGGCGACCGCGCGGCAATGACGGCAGATCATGAAAGCCGGTACATGGCCCGCGCCGGGGTGCATGCAGGCAACGAAGGCATTGAGCCGCTCGATCCGGTGCGCGAAGCCGTGCTCCACCAGGAAGTCCAGCGCGCGATAGGCGGCGGGGGGCTGTGCGCCGAGGCCGTCCTCCTGTAGCCCGCGAAGGACGTCGTAGGCGCCGAGC
>JBCBHB010000064.1:0-8954 GCA_038526025.1 Pseudomonadota bacterium | reverse complement strand
GATGGGCGGGTTCGCGGCCCTGCTGATCGCGCTTTCGACCGCGATGCATTCCTCCCTCAGCCACGAGGTCTCGCACGGCCATCCGCTGCCATCGCGCCGCTGGTCCGAGGCGCTGGTCTGGCCCGCCATTGGTCTGCTGGTTCCTTACGAGCGGTTTCGCGACACGCATCTGGCGCATCACAGGGACGAACGGCTGACGGATCCGCATGAGGACCCGGAGTCGAACTTCCTCGATCCGGCGGACTGGGCTGTGCTGGCCTGGCCGGCCCGCTGGGTGATGCGCGCCAACAACACGCTTGCCGGGCGCATGATCGTGGGCCCCGCCATTGGCATGGTACGCTTCTGGCGGGCGGATCTGCGGGAGTGGCGGAACCCCTCGGTACGGCATGCCTGGCTGCAACACGCCCTCGGCACGCTGCCAGTTGTAGGCTGGCTTGTCGCCATGGGCACGCCCCTCTGGATTGTTGCCCTCGGCACCTATGGCGGCCTGTCCCTGCTGCGGATCAGGACGTTCCTGGAGCATCGGGCGCATGAGCGGGCGGCCGGGCGTTCGGTGATCATCGAAGACGCCGGGCCGCTGGCGCTGCTCTTCCTCAACAACAACCTCCACGCGCTCCACCATGCCGCGCCGCGCGTAGCCTGGTACCGCTTGCCGGCGCTCTACCGGGTGCGGCGCGAGGAGATCTTGCGGCGGAACCGCGGGTATCGCTTCGGCTCCTATGCCGAGATCTTTGCCGCCTACTTCTTCCGCGCGAAGGACCCGGTGGCACACCCGCTCATGACAGCGCTTGCCTGCCCGAAGAGGGATGATCAGCCGCGGAGCTCGGCGATCCGGGCAACCAGCGCGGCGGTTGACACGTCGGTCTCCACCGGAGTACCCGCTTCGAGTGCCGGGATAAGCCCCTTGGCCAGCGCCTTGCCGAGTTCCACGCCCCACTGATCGTAGGAATTCACGCCCCAGATGGCGCCCTGCACGAACACCTTGTGCTCGAAGAGGGCGATGAGGCGGCCCAGGGCGTAGGGGTCGAGCCGTCGATAGAGGATCGTCGTCGAGGGCCGGTCGCCCGGGAATGTCCGATGCGGGGCCAGCGTGTCGATCTCGTCTGGCGATCTCTTCGCCGCCGTCATCTCGGCGCGCACTTCCGCTTCCGTCTTGCCGAAGGCCAGCGCCGCGCCCTGGGCAAGGCAGTTGGCGAGGAGGAGCGCGTGGTGGTTGCCGAGATCCTCGCGTGCCGCCGCCGCCGCGATGAAGTCGACGGGCACGACATCGGTGCCCTGGTGCAGGAGCTGGAAGAAGGAGTGCTGGGCATTGGTTCCGGGCTCGCCGAAGATGGCCGGACCGGTGGCGGTGGGCACGAGCGCCCCCTCGCGCGTGACGCGCTTGCCGTTCGACTCCATGTCGAGCTGCTGGACATAGGCCGGGAAACGGTCGAGCCGTTGGTCGTAGGGGATGAGAGCGGTGGCCGGGTAGCCGAGGGCGTTGCGCCGCCAGATGCCCGCGAGAGCGTAGATGACGGGCAGGTTGGCCTCGATCGGGGTCTCGAGGAAATGCCGGTCCATATCCGCAGCACCCTTCAGGAACGCGCGGAAACCCTCCGCGCCGATGCCGATGGCGAGCGGCAGGCCGATGGCCGACCAGACCGAGTAGCGCCCGCCTACCCAGTCCCGAAACCCGAAGACGCGGGCGGGATCGATGCCGAAGGCGGCGGTGGCTTCGAGGTTGGTGGAGACGGCGGCCATTTGCGCGCCCGCCTCGAGGCCGGCTGCTTCGAGCCATGCCCGCGCGGAGGCGGCGTTCGTCATCGTCTCCAGCGTCGTGAAGGTTTTGGACGCGATGATGACGAGCGTGCCGGCGGGATCGAGATGCTTGATCGTGTCCGTCAGATGCGCGCCATCGACGTTCGAGACGAAGTGCAGGCGCGGGCCGTCCATATCCGGCGCCAGCGCGCGGGCCGCCATGGCAGGGCCGAGATCGGAGCCGCCGATCCCGATATTGATTACGTCCCGGACCGGGCCGGCAGGAACGGCGAAGCCGCCGGAGCGCACATCCTCCGCAAAGGCGAGGAACCGATCGAGAATTGGCGCGACCTCGTCCGCACCTTCGACCTCGGGGGCGACGCTGCCGCGCAGCGCCATGTGCAGAACGGCGCGCCCTTCCGTGCTGTTGATGGGCTCACCGGCGGCCATCCGGTCCCGGAGCGCCTCGACGCCTGCTTCGCGGGCGAGCGCGAGGAGGGCGATCATGGCACCCCCATCGAGTTTCTCCTTCGAGAGATCCAGCGTGAGATCGTCGAGCGTGTAGGAGAGGGCCGCGACGCGGGTAGGATCCGCCGCGAAGAGGTCCCGGAGGTGGATGGGGGCGAGGCGCGCGGCCTCGGTATGGAGGCTGTCCCAAGCGGTCATGGTGGGCTCCCGTAAGGCGGCGCGGTGGGTTTGGCGTGAGAGGTAGCGGGGGCTGGCTGGCTGACGAGTGCCCGGCCTCCTCGCCCGCCTGTCCCTTCGGACAGGCGGTCTTCGCGGCCGCCCACCCGCCAGCCAGCCCCCAGGGCGCTCAGCGGCGGGGCTCGATCCCCCAGATCTCGGTCGCATAGCCGCGGATGGTGCGATCCGACGAGAACCAGCCCATGGGGGCGGCGTTGAGCACCGCCTTGGTGGCCCAGCCCGCGCTATCCGCCCAGGCGGCATCGACCTGGCGCTGCGCATTCCAATAGGCGTCGAAATCGGCGGCGACCATGAACCAGTCATGGCCCGTGAGATTGTCGACGAGCCCCCGGAAACGTTCGGTGTCCCCCTGCGAGAAGGCGCCCTCGGCGATCTGGCGCACCACCTCCGAGAGACGGGGGCTGGCGGCCACATGGGCGCCGGGGTCGTAGCCCTTCTCGCGGAGGGCGGTCACCTCATCGGCCTCGAGACCGAAGATGAAGATGTTCTCGTCGCCCACGCCCGCGCGGATCTCGACATTGGCGCCGTCATTCGTGCCGATCGTAAGCGCGCCGTTCATGGCGAACTTCATGTTGCCGGTGCCCGAGGCCTCCATGCCCGCCGTGGAGATCTGCTCCGAGAGGTCGGCGGCGGGGATGAGGCGCTCGGCCTGGGTGACGTTGTAGTTCGGCGGGTAGAGAACGGCGAGGCGGCCCTTCATGGCCGGATCCTCGTTGATGGTCCGCCCGATGTCGTTGATGAGCTTGATAATGAGCTTTGCCATCGCGTAGCCGGGCGCAGCCTTGCCCGAGAAGATCCGCACGCGGGGCGGTGTCTCCATGCCCGGATCGGCCTTCAGCGCGTTGTAGAGCGCCGCCGTCTCGAGGATGTTCATGAGCTGGCGCTTGTACTCGTGGATGCGCTTGATCTGGATGTCGAACATCGCGGCGGGGTCTACGGCGATCCCGTGCGTGTCGGCGAACCACTTGGCGAGCCGCTCCTTGTTCTGGCGCTTGGCGCCCATGAACCGCGCGCGGAAGGCGGCGTCCCCGGCCAGCGGCTTCAGACGCTCCAGCTCGTTGAGATCGATGACCCAGCCGGTGCCGATGGCCTCGTCGAGGAGGCCCGAGAGCGCCGGGTTGCAGCCTCTCAGCCAGCGGCGGGGGGTGACGCCGTTGGTCTGGTTCAGGATCTTGTCCGGATGGAGCTTGTGGAGCTCGGCGAAGACCGTGCGCTTCATGAGCTCCGTGTGGAGCGCGCTGACGCCATTGACCCGGGCCGCCGAGATGAAGGCGAGGTTGCCCATGCGCACTTCGCCATTGGTGAGGGCGGCGGCGCTTTCCGGGCGATCGTGGCCGCGGGCGCGGCACTCGGCCTGATGCGCCTTGTCCATCGCCTCGATGAGCTGGAGATGGCGGGGCAGGATGCGGCCCATCACATCGTCCGACCAGCGCTCCAGCGCCTCGGGCATCAGTGTGTGGTTGGTGTAGTTCAGCACCTGCCGCGCAATGGCGAAGGCGTCCTCGAAGCCGAGGCGGCGCTCGTCCATCAGGAGGCGCACGAGCTCCGGCCCCGCGATGGCGGGGTGCGTGTCGTTGAGCTGGACGGCGACGAGGCTCGGCAGCTTCCCGGCATCGTCGTGATGCGCGAAGAAGCGGCGCAGGATGTCCTTCAGCGAGGCGGCGGTGAAGAAATACTCCTGCTTCAGCCGCAGCTCCTTGCCCTGGGGTGTCGTGTCGTCCGGATAGAGCACGCGGCTGATGGTCTCGGCGGAGACCGAGGGCGCGGCGGCACCGATGAAGTCGCCCCTGTTGAAGGGCTCGAGATCGAAGACCTGGGTGGGCTTAGCGGACCAGAGGCGGAGGGTGTTGACCCATTCGCCGCCCCAGGAGGGCACGGGCGTGTCGTAGGCCGCGGCCACCACGGTTTCCGCAGGGTGCCACTCCGCCGGCTTGTCGCCGTTCTCCACATGGCCGCCGAAGCCGATGGGGTGGGCCGCCTCGCGTCGCTCGAACTCCCAGGGGTGCTGCTGGGTGAGCCAGTCCTCCGGCTCTTCCACCTGCCAGCCGTCATGGAAGCGCTGCTTGAACAGGCCGTGATCGTAGCGGATGCCGTAGCCATGGGCGGGCACGCCGACAGTCGACATGGAGTCGAGAAAGCATGCGGCGAGCCGGCCGAGGCCGCCATTGCCGAGGGCGGCGTCCGGCTCGTTCTTGAGGGTAGCGTCATAGTCGAGGCCGAGGCTTTCCATCGCCTCGCGCGCCGCTTCCTCAAGGCCGAGGTTCATCACGGCGTCCTCGAGCAGGCGGCCGATCAGGAACTCCATCGAGAGATAGTAGATGCGCTTGCGGTCCTCGGCGTAGACACGGCGCACCGTGTCGAACCAGGGCTGCATCACCCGGTCCCGGATCGCGCGGCTGAGCGCCAGGCGCCAGTCCTGCAGCACGGCTGCGTTCGGGTCTTTACCGATCGTGAAAGCGAGGTGGTACTCGATGGCCGCGCGCAGCTCCGCCGCGCTCGGGGCGCTTGCCTGGCCGAGCGCCGGGATCCTGTCCATCTCGTTCATGGTCTTCTCCAATGCGTCAGGCTGCCGGCCTGTGAGATCGCTTTCTACCGCAGTGCGGCGGGCTCTTTGAAGCCCGCCGGCCGCGATTTGCCACTTCGTCGCGTGGCGGGACAGCTGGGACGCAGGAGATGTCAGGCGGCGTCCACCTCGCGCAGCAGCCGTTCCGTCCGCGCTTCGTCGATCCGGTTGTGGAAGCGCTTCGCCTCGTGTTCGTCCCGCAGGGTCTTTGCAAGGTTGAACGCGCCGCTCACGGAGAGAAGAAGGCCCATCGCGAGAAAGCCCTTCATCGTCAGCGTCACTTCCATCAGCCAGATGCCGAAGAGAGTTACGCTCATGCCGATGAAGAAGTTGATGTAGGTGAAGAGGATCCAGGCGGGGGAATTGAGGCCATGTTCGTTCATGCGTCGTCTCCTTTGTCGGTGGTTGCAGGTTTCGGGGAAAGGCGGGCCAGGATCGCGTCGCGGCGGTTTCTGGCCCCATCGGCGATGCCGGCTTGCTTGAGGCGGGCATCGAGATCGGCGCTTTCGTCGGCAGGCATGCTGACGGCTTCGAGCATGTCCTCAGCCGCATCCGTGCCCTCCGCCAGGCGCCGGGCCAGCGCCTCGGCCTCCGCGAGGGGCGGCATTGCGGGCAGGGTATCGCTGCCAAGCCGCCGCCGCGTTCCGATATCCATGCGCGCCGCGCGCGCGGCGCGAAGGTCGGCGGCGAGCTTGGAGAGGCGCCGCTCGCCCTCGGACAGCCTTTCGCGGAGTGTCTGTGCGCGTGTGGACAGCGCTGTGGCGGCGCTCTGTGCCCGCTCTCGCGTGTCCTCGAGCGTTACGATGCGGGTGGCGAGATCTGCCGCCAGCGCATCGGCACCACCTTCCAGCGCTTTCCGGGCTTCCTCCTCGCGGCGGGCGATCTCGGCTGCCGCATCATCCGTGCGGCGTTCCTCGGCCTTCTGCTGGGCCAGAAGCTGGGCGAGGGCGTGCCTTCCGCGCGTGAGGTCGAGCTGCGCATCGCGCAGGTGTTGCGCCAGGATCCGCGGGCCCTCCGCCGCTTCCAGCGCCTCCTCCGCCTCGGCGGACCGGGCACGGAGAAGGGTTCTCAGGGTTTTCAACATGCATCCTCCTCTTGAACGCCGTTCATTTTCGGGCCAATGAAAACCCGACCACGGACGGTCGGGTTTTCGATTTTGAACGGCGTTCAAATATTGAATAGCCGAATCATGAACGATGTTCAAGAGGGGCGATGCGAAAGCCGCACAAGGAACTGAAGGCCGAGATCCTCGCCGAAGCGGGTCGGCTGGTGGACGGGGAGGGCGCGCGCGCCCTTTCCGCTCGGCGGCTGGCTGCGGCGGCGGGGTGTTCCGTCGGCACGCTCTACAACCTCTTCGAGCATCTCGACGGGGTCGTGCGCGGCTTGAACCGCGAGACCATGCTTCGCCTTGCGGAGACGCTGGCAAGCGCCGATCCGGGCGACGCAGCACCGCGAACGGACCGGCTGGAGGCCCTTGGTCGCGCCTATCTGGCCTATGGTCTCGCGCACCCCGCGCGGTGGGAGCTGCTCTTCCGCTACCGCCTCGAGACGCCGCCCGAGGCCGTGCCGGGGGAGCTCAGCGCGCTCCTTTCGCTCCTCCGCCGCGTCGCGGGCCCCGAACCGAGCGATGAGGCGCTGATCGCGCTGTGGGCGGCCGTTCATGGGATCGTCGAGCTCGCGGTTGCCCGTCGCTTGCCCAACGCAGCGGAGGGGGCAGAGGGCAGGATGATTGCGCTCGTGATCGAGGCCGGCATACGGGGCATCGCCGAGGCAGGCTAGTCCTCGGCTCACCCACGCCCGAAGGCGCGCATCTCCGCTGCGATACGGCGAAACCCCGGGTGCTCCGAGAGGCTTTCGGCCGCGGCCTCGTGGCGTCGCCGCCAGTTCGGGTGCTCGTCGATCGTGCCGGGAATGTTGGGCTGCTCCAGGGTGCCGAGCACATCGTCGATCTGCACGGCGACAAGCGCCGACGATGCCCGCGCCATCAGGGCATGGATCGCATCGAGCAGCGCTGCATCAGCCTCCGCCGGCGGGTCGGCCGGATCGAGGCCCTCAGGCAGGATGCGTGCCTCGGCCAGGAGTGCCGCGATCGTCCGCCGATCCTCCGCTCGCGCCACGCGCTGTCCCGCCGCGTCCTCTGTATCGGCGCGGCCGAGCGTCTCCGCCCAGTCGATATCGCGCCCCTGCCACCAGCCCTTCAGTGTCGGCGTGTCATGGGTCCCGAAGCTTGCCAGCGTCTCGGCCCGGAAGTGCCAAGGGGCGCGCAGCCGGCCCTCCCAGCGCTCGAACATGGCAACCGAACACCCGTAGATGCCGCTGGCCGAGAGGGCATCGCGCAGGCCTTCGGGTACCACGCCCAGATCCTCGCCGACGATCACGGTGCCACGCCGCGCGGCCTCGAGGCGCAGGATCGCGAGCAGCACCGCCCGGTCAGAGCGCACATAGCCGCCCGGCGTGCCATCTTCCGGTACCCAGAAGGTCCGCTCGAGGCCGAGGACATGGTCGAGCCGCAGCACGCCTGCATGAGCCGCTGCGGCGCGGATCGTCTCGGCAAACGCGGTGTAGCGGTCCGCCTCCAGCCCGGGCGGAGAGAAGGGGGCGAGGCCCCAGGACTGTCCCTCGGGCGCGAACATGTCCGGTGGCGCGCCCAGGCTCACCCCGCGCGCGAAGACACCGGGGCGCGCCCAGACCTCCGCGCCATCCGGCCGGACGCCGACGGCGAGATCGGCATAGATCCCCAGTGCCATGCCGGCCTGAAGCGCCCGGTGCTGCGCGGCCCCCAGCGCCTCGCTCGCCCGCATCTGTGCCCAGGCATGGAAGGCGAGCGCACGCGGTTCTGCTGCCGAGAATGCCTGCGCGGCAGGTGCGTTCGGGTGTTCGTAGCCCGCGGGCCAGGCGCGCCAATCCGCCCCCAGCCGATCGGACAGCGATTCGAAGAGCGCGAAATGTTCGAGGGCCTCGCCCATGCGGGCGCGGAAGGCGGTGAGGCGAGCAGGGGTGCCCGGCTCCGCCATCTCCGTCTCGAACCGCGCGCGGAGCGCCGCGTCGTGCCGCTGGCGATGGGCTGCAAAGTCGATGAGCGCCCCGCCCTCCGCCGCGTTGTCTGTGACAGCAAGAAGCGGCCGGGTATCGAGAAAGCCGCGATGGCCTGGCGAGTACGGGCTGAAGCCCGAACAGGCATGGCCGAGGCTGTGGACCGGGTTGATGCCGATGAAGGCCGCGCCATGGGGTGCCAGCGCCTCCGCCGCGCGCGCCAGATCGGCATAGCTGCCGATGGCGGCGGCGCCGGGCGCTGCCGCTCCCTGCCAGAGCGCGGTGATCGCGCCGGTGACCCCCCAGCTGCGGTCACGTCCCAACCGGTCGGCGAGGGTGGGGGCCCGGTCCGGCGCGGCGACCACGAGGCAGTCCTCCCCGCCGTCGTCGAGCGCGAGCCGGTGGAGCCCGGGGGGCAGGGCCGGAAGCTCGACCGCGCCATCGGCCCGTCCCTCGGCCGTCGCGCCTTGCTCGAAAGTGAGCTGCCATGTGCGCGCCGTGGTGGGCGTGCGCAGCAGCGAAGGCGCCCATGCCGTGGCAAGATGCACGGGCGGGAGCGTGCGGGCTGCGCGTTCCGCCTCAAGCGCCGCCAACCGCGCCTCTGCTTCCGCTTCGTGCTCGATCGCGCCCATGGCGCGAAGGAGGGCGAAGGCCGTGTCCCCGCCGGTGACATGCAGCGCTCCGGAGAGATCGCGCCATTCGGGCAGGATGCCGGATGCACGGGCGAGGGCGAGAAGCGCGTCGGACACGGCCCGGCCCGCTCAGCCGCCGGGGGCGAAGAGCGTCACGCTCCCCGCCGGAAGCTGCGCCTTGGGCCCGTCCTCGGGCTCCGGGGTCGCGTCGGGGCCGGAGGGGCTCATCTCCGTGCTGTCGAAGAGGCGCACCCAGGCCCGAACCACCGCATGGCCGGGCCTGG
>JBCBHB010000063.1:0-8968 GCA_038526025.1 Pseudomonadota bacterium | reverse complement strand
ACTACAACCTGCCCTGGCATCTCTACGATCCGGCCGGCAAGGCTGCAGCACTTGGCGCGGCCTACGACGCCATGCAGGAAGCCATGAAGCATGCGGCGGGCACGACCGCTGTGGAGCAGGCGATGATCCAGGCGCTCGGTGCCCGCTACCAGGCGCGCGAGCCGGTGGACGACATGCGGCCCTGGGACAAGGCCTTCACCGCCGCGATGCGTGAGGTGTTCGCGGCGCACAAGGCCGATCGCGAAGTGCGCACTGTCTTCGTCGAAGCGCTCATGAACGAGACGCCCTGGAAGATGTGGGACCTTTCCACCGGCGGCGTTGCCGAGGGCGCGGGCACCGAGGAAGCGATGGCGGTGCTCGATGAAGCCTTTGCATCCGACCCGGATGCTTGGGATCACCCGGGCCTCCTGCACCTCCACGTACACCTCATGGAGATGTCGCCGTTTCCTGAGAAGGCGCTGCGGACGGGCGACCGCCTGCGTCAGATCGCGCCCGATCTCGGCCACCTGATCCACATGCCGACGCATATCGACGTGTTGTGCGGCCACTACCACAACGTTCTGCACTGGAACCAAAAGGCGATCGAGGCCGACCGCAAGTTCCTCGCCGCCCGCGGCCCGCTCAATGTCTATGCCCTCTACCGCACGCACAATCATCACTTCGCCATCTACGGCGCGATGTTCCTGGGCCAGTACACACCGGCGCTCGCCGCCGCGCAGGAGCTGATCGACACGACACCGGAGGAGGTTCTGCGCATCGAGAGCCCGCCCATGGCGGATTTCACCGAAGGTTACTTCCCGATGAAGCAGCACGTGCTGGTGCGCTTCGGAAAGTGGGAGGACATCATCGCGCAGGAGGAGCCGGAGGATAAGGAACTCTACTGCTCCACCGTCTCAATGATGCGCTACGCCAAGGCGGTCGCCTACTCGGCCCTCGGTCGCGTCGAGGAAGCGGAGGCCGCACGTGAGGCCTTCCTCGAGGCGAAGGCCGCGCAGAAGAAGAGCCGTCTCGTCCACAACAACACGGTTTCCGACCTGCTCGAGATCGCGCATGCGATGCTCGAGGGCGAACTCGAATACCGGAAGGGGAACTTCGACGCCGCCTTCGAGCATCTCCGCCGCTCGGTCGCGCTCGATGATGCCCTGCCCTATGACGAGCCTTGGGGCTGGATGCAGCCGGCGCGCCATGCCCTCGGCGCGCTCCTGATGGAGCAGGGACGCTACGAGGAGGCTGAGGCGGTCTACCGCGCCGATCTGGGCCTGGATGGCACGCTCAGCCGCGCCTGCATCCACCCGGAGAATGTGTGGTCGCTGAAAGGCCTCCACGAATGCCTGGTGCGCCGTGGGGAAACGGTGGAAGCCGCGCATATCAAGCCGCGTCTCGACCTCGCTGCCGCCCGCGCCGAGATGCCGGTGAAGGCCTCGTGCTTCTGCAGCCAGGTGGCGATGGCCGCCGAGTAAGGTCACCGATCAGGAGGGCTGGGCTCAGCTCAGTCCTCCTCCTCAAGCAGCGCCTCGAATGCCGGGCCGAAGATCGCCCGCGCCTCGATCGGTTCCTTGATGCCGCCCACGGCGTTGTAGAACGCCTTCGCGCCTTCGTTCTCCGGGGCGACCACCCAGTTGATGTAGCGCCCACCGGTGGCCACCGCCTCGCGCGCCGCCGCGCGCATCAGCGCCCGCCCGATCCCCTGGCGCTGGGCCGTCTCGGCCACTGCCAGGTCGATGAGGTAGACGCCCCGCACAGCATAGCAGGTCTCGTAGGAGGCGGTGAGGAGCGCATAGCCAACCGCGACACCGCCTCCATCGGCCACCAGAAGCGTGAGCCCGGGTGCATCCACGAGGTCGCGTGCAACAATCTCCGCCGTCATGAGCCCGCCGCCCGAAGGGTGCTCACCGACGGCGGCAGCCAGCATGTTGGCCATCTCGGCGATGGCCGCCGCATCCTGCGCCGTACCGCGGCGAATGGTCGGTTCGCTCTCCATGCAGGATATCTGCCCGAAGAAGCGATCCCCGCCAAGCGCCCGCGACGGCTCAGATGGGCTGACCCTGCTTCAGAAGTTCGTCGATCAGCTCGCGCTGGCGGAGCGAGTTGCTGTCCCCGCCGCCGAAGCTGAGCAGGCCCGAGGAGTAGCTGGTGCCGTAGCTCGTGGCCGCATTCACCACCTGGCCAATGGCCGCGATGAACTGAGGCTCCTCAAGCTCGCGGAGGGGGTGGATGAAGACCGACCAGAGCGTGCCGCGCGCGATGGCGTAGCGCGCGTCGAGCGCGCTGTCGAAATTCGCCTGGGAGAGGCGGATGAGCTCTTCCTGCGTCAGCCCCTCCGCCTCGCGGATGGGCGTCATCAGCCGCATCCGGTTGTGGCTCGGGTCCGAGACGAAGAGCAGCACGGTCTCGCGAATGGTGAACTGCAGCATCCGCCCGTCGGGCGTGCCCTGGGCCTCGCCGTCGAGCCGGCGGACGATGGTGCCTATGGTATCGAGGGTCATGCCGCCTTCGGCCAGTGCCGGGTCGTTCTCAGGCGTCCCCTCGGCTTCGTCTGGGCTTGTTGGCTCGCCTGCGAGCTGCTCCTCGGGCACGGGTCCGCTGGGGGCCGTGTCCTGCGCCGCAGCGGGCAGCGCGGCGAATGAGAGTGCGAGAATGGCGGCAAGTGCTGAAAGCTGGCGCATGGGGCGGGTCCTCCGGGTCATCCCACCAGCCTATGACAGCTTAGCGTTTCA
Source organism: Pseudomonadota bacterium (assembly GCA_038526025.1). Classification (GTDB taxonomy): domain Bacteria; phylum Pseudomonadota; class Alphaproteobacteria; order Rhodobacterales; family Rhodobacteraceae; genus Thermohalobaculum. Next base: position 6,251 of record JBCBHB010000063.1, on the reverse strand, counting down.
CGCAGCCGGCATCACGCAGTCGTGCGTCTTCCGTGCAAACGCCCGCAAGAACGAAAGAGGGCCGCGCCCGAAGGCGCGGCCCCGACGTCTCCGCAGAGACGGCGTGATTACATCATGCCGCCCATGCCGCCCATGTCGGGCATGCCGCCGCCGGCCGGGGCACCCTTCGGCTCGGGCTTCTCGGCCACCATCGCCTCGGTGGTGATGAGAAGGCCCGCGACCGAGGACGCATCCTCGAGTGCGCAGCGGACGACCTTGGCCGGGTCGATGATGCCCTTGGCGACGAGATCGCCGTACTCGTCCTTCTGGGCGTCGTAGCCGAACTTGGTGTCGCCCTGCTCGCGCACCTTGCCAGCGACGACCGAACCGTCGACACCCGCGTTCTCGGCGATCTGGCGCAGCGGCGCCTCGAGCGCGCGGCGCACGATGGCGATGCCGGCATCCTGGTCGCCGTTCTCGCCGGTGACACCCTCGAGCGCCTTCACGGCGTGGACGAGGGCCACACCACCGCCCGGGACGATGCCTTCCTGCACGGCCGCACGGGTCGCGTTGAGCGCGTCGTCGACACGGTCCTTGCGCTCCTTCACCTCGATCTCGGTCGCGCCGCCGACGCGGATGACCGCGACACCGCCCGCGAGCTTCGCGAGACGCTCCTGGAGCTTCTCACGGTCGTAGTCCGAGGTGGTCTCTTCGATCTGCTGACGGATCTGGGCAACGCGCGCTTCGATCTCGCCCTTGTCGCCCGCACCGTCGACGACCGTGGTGTCGTCCTTCGTGATGCGGATCTTCTTGGCGGTGCCGAGCATATCGATCGTGACGCTCTCGAGCTTCATGCCGAGATCTTCCGAGATCACCTGGCCGCCGGTGAGGATCGCGATGTCCTGAAGCATGGCCTTGCGACGGTCGCCGAAGCCCGGCGCCTTCACGGCGGCGATCTTGAGGCCACCGCGGAGCTTGTTGACGACGAGCGTGGCCAGAGCCTCGCCCTCGACATCCTCGGCGATGATCAGGAGCGGCTTGCCGGTCTGGATCACCGACTCGAGGAGCGGCACCATCGGCTGGAGCGACGAGAGCTTCTTCTCGTGCAGGAGGATGTAGCAGTCCTCAAGCTCGGCGAGCATCTTGTCGGCGTTGGTGATGAAGTACGGCGAGAGGTAGCCGCGGTCGAACTGCATGCCCTCGACGACTTCCGTCTCGGTCTCGAGGCCCTTGTTCTCCTCGACCGTGATCACGCCCTCGTTGCCAACCTTCTGCATCGCGTCCGCGATCTGCTGGCCGATGGCGGTCTCGCCGTTCGCGGAGATGGCGCCGACCTGAGCGACCTCGTTCGAGTCGCTGACCGGGCGGGACATTTCCTTGATCTGGGCGACCACGTGCAGAACCGCCTTGTCGACGCCGCGCTTGACGTCCATCGGGTTCATGCCGGCGGCAACCGACTTCATGCCTTCCTTGACGATCGCCTGGGCGAGAACGGTGGCGGTGGTGGTACCGTCGCCGGCTTCGTCATTGGTCTTCGAGGCGACCTCGCGGACCATCTGCGCGCCCATGTTCTCGAACTTGTCGGCAAGCTCGATCTCCTTGGCGACGCTCACGCCGTCCTTGGTGATGCGGGGGGCGCCGAAGCTTTTGTCGAGCACGACATTGCGGCCCTTGGGGCCGAGGGTCACCTTCACCGCGTCGGCGAGGATGTTGACACCCTTGAGCATGCGCTCGCGGGCATCGGTGTGGAATTTCACGTCCTTGGCAGCCATTGCTGTCAGCTCCGTCTTGCGAATTTCGCTTATGGCGTCGGGTGGGCTTTCGACTTGCCGCCCTGCCCCGCGCGCCGGTTCTTCATTTCGTCAGAGAGGCTAAGCGCCGCTCAGCTGCTTACGCAGCCTGGCTCGCGCTGGCGCCCTCGGTAACGATGCCGAGGATGTCGCTCTCCTTCATGATCAGGAGGTCCTCGCCGTCAATCTTCACCTCGGTGCCGGACCACTTGCCGAAGAGCACACGGTCGCCAGCCTTCACGTCGAGGGCGATGCGGTCGCCGTCATCGTCCTTCGCGCCGGCGCCCACGGCGACGATCTCGCCTTCCTGCGGCTTTTCCTTGGCGCTGTCAGGGATGATCAGACCGCCCTTGGTCTTCTCTTCGCTCTCGATGCGGCGGACGAGCACGCGGTCGTGCAGGGGAGTGAAACCCATGATGTTGAGCCCCGTTTGATATCGTTGCTACCAGAAGCCCGCGGCGCATTCAGCCCCGCCCCGCAGGCCCTGTTAGCACTCCCAAAGCGAGAGTGCTAACTGCAGCGCGGAGCTAAGCAAGAGCTATGCGTCTGTCAACTAGCCGGGTGGCGGAAAACGCCATGATCATCGCCGGAAAATGGGCAAACCGCCGTAAGAGAACGCCAGGACGGCTCGGGAGCGGGTTTCAGCGAGGGCCAGCGAGAGCGATCGGTGGCGGCTCCCTGGGAGCGGCTCGGCCACCAGTTCCGCCGGTGCGGCAGAGAGACCAGCCGCTTGCATGCACTGAGAAAGACTGGCTCCTTGGTCAGCATATCATCGGAGGGGTGTGAGATGGTGACGCTGCCAGGAGATCGCCACTGCCGCCGTGCCGCACTGGCGCTGGCGCTCTCCCTTCTCGCGGGAACGGCCACGGCGGCGTGCAACGGCGTCGACCTCATTGCGCGGATGAGCGCGGAAGCGCGCACAGCGATGGAGGCGGAGGCCGCCGAGGTGCCGAACGGCGAAGGGCGGCTTTGGCGTGTGGAGGCGCCCGGCGGCGCCGTGGGCCATCTCTTCGGCACCTATCACGATACCGAAGCGGCGGGCACGCTGACGCCGGCGGTGCGCGCAGCCTTCGACACGGCAAAGACGCTGGTGGTCGAGCTCACCGAGGACGAGTTCGCGGCGATGGAAGCGCGCATTGCGGCGGATCCGAGCTTCAGCTTCGGCGGGGGACGCAACGGGCTGGGCGCGCAGCTTGCCGCAAGCCTGGACCGGGAGGAGCGAGCGGGCGCGGAGGAAGCGCTGGCCGCGCGTGGCTTAAGCCTCGCCGCAGCGGCCCAGCTCAAACCGTGGCTGCTGTTTTCCCTCCTGGGCACGCCCGCATGCCAGCTTGCGGCGATGGGCGCTGGCGCGCCGGTGCTCGACCGCGTCCTAATCGAGGACGCCGCGGCACGCGGTGTGCCGGTGCGCGGGCTGGAGACCTATGAGGCGGCGCTGTCGGCCTTCGACGAGATCGGGGAGGAAGCCTCGCTGGGGCTCGCGCGCGATATGTTGGCGCTGGCGCCGCATGACGAGGACATCCGGCGCACGATGCTTACGCTGTACGTTGCCGGGCGGACGGGCATGATCAGCGTGTTCTCGACCGAGGCGGCGGAGATTGTCGGCGTTGCGCAGACCGGTACCTCGGCAGAGGCGGAGGCGCTGGCTGATGCGTTCTCGGAGGCGATCCTCGAGGGTCGCAACCGCGCCTGGATGACGCCGCTGAGGGAGGTGCTTTCGCGGCCGGGGGGCTTTGTGGCCGTGGGGGCGCTGCACCTGCCCGGCGAGGAGGGGCTGGTCGCCCTGCTTCAGGCCGAAGGTTTCACGGTGGAGCCTGTGGCTGAATAAGCGTCAGACGACGAAGGCAGCGAGGAGCAGGCTTCCCGCAGCGCCGAGGCTGAGCGGCAGGCGGAGCGCCGGCCACCAGGCAGGTGCACCGCCGCGGGCCGTGAGCGCGTAGTCCGCTCCCAGAAGGCCGAGGAAGCCCAGCGCGAGCAGAGCCATACGCCACGGATCGGGCAGGACGAGCACCACCCAGGCGTAGAGCGAGGGCACGACGGAGGCAGCATAGGCAAACCATGGGCTCGGGGCGCTGACCGGCTCCATCCCCGCCGCTGCGAAGCCCCAGCGGCAGCCGCCCATGAACGAAAGGATGACCGCGCCGTAGCCTGCCAGGAGCTGGGCGGCGAGGCCCTGCGGCCGGTCGCCGAGCATGGCGACAGCCAGCACGCCGGCAAAGAACGGCAGAAGGCCAGCGAGCCCGAGCCAGCCGGCCGCGGCCGGAACGCCGGGCATCAGCGGCACCTGGGCGGCGCTGGTCGGTTCCGGGCTGGGGTCCTCCGTCTGCGTCATGTCCGCCTCCTCGCTCGACACCCGGCGCACCCCGCGCCATCTCTCGCGCGACACCTAATGCGACCGCAGGATAAGCCCATGACCGCGACGACCGACACGCCAACCGCCGGAGCTTCCGATCCGCGCGCCGCCGCTACCGTCTGGTACGATGGCGGCTGCCCGATCTGCTCGCGCGAAGTGGCGGGGTACAAGCGGATGGCCGGGGCGGATGAGGTGGAGTGGATCGATGTCGCCTCGGCCCCGGACGCTTCCTTGCCCGAAGGGACGGACCGGCAGCAGCTTCTGGCCCGCTTCACCGTTCGCCGGACGGACGGTGCGCTGGCGGACGGTGCGGCGGGGTTCTTCGCGCTTTGGCGACAGCTTCGGCCGACAGCGCGGGTGGCGCGGCTGTTCGACAGGACGCCGTTCACGCAGATCGCCGAGGGCGCCTACAGGCTCTTCCTGATGCTCCGCCCGCTCTGGCGGCGGACCTGAGAGCGTCGCGCAAGCTTCATCGCGGCCGCTCTTGCGCCAACCGGGACCCACGGCTAGGCGAGGCGCGCAAACCGTAGACTGAGGGATCGCGCATGCCGGAGCTGATCGAGACGCTGGATGCCATTGCCGCAGACTACGATGCGCTGCTGGTCGATCTCTGGGGCTGCTACCACAATGGCCTGCGCCCCTACCCGGAAGCGCTCGACGCACTCAGACGGTATCGCGCGGGCGGGGGCACGGTGTTGCTGCTGACGAACGCGCCGCGGCCGGCCTGGGGCGTGCAGCGCTTCCTTGACCGGATCGGCGCGCCGGGCGCACCCGGGGACACGCATGACGGCATCATGTCCTCCGGCGAGGCCTGCAAGCGCTCCATGGCGAACGGCCGCTACGGGCGGCGGTTCCACTACGTCGGCCCGGACCGTGACCTCGACATGCTCTCGGATTTCGGCTCGCCGGTCAGCCTCGACGAGGCCGAGACAATTCTGCTGGTGGGCCTGCGCGACGATCAGACGGAACAGCCATCAGACTACGATGCGGAGTTCGAGGACTGGGCGGCGCGCGGGCTGCCGGTGCTGTGCGCGAACCCAGACGTCATTGTGGACCGGGGGGAGGAGCGGCTCTGGTGCGCCGGGGCGCTCGCGGAACGCTACGAGGAGCGCCACGGGGCCGACGGGGCGACAGTCGTCTGGTACGGCAAGCCGCATGCCCCCTCCTACGACGAGTCGTTCGCGCTGCTGGAGACGCTGGCAGGGCGGTCATTTGCGCGCGACCGGGTTCTTGGGATTGGGGACGGGATCGCGACGGATGTGAAGGGCGCGCATGCCCAGGGCTGCCATGCGCTCTTCATCACGGGCGGGATCGCCGCAGCAGAGATTGGCGATACGCCCGAGACGCCCGATCCGGCGCGCCTGGCCGCGTTCTGTGCGCGTGAGGGGCAGGAGCCGCGCTACGCGATGTCCTTCCTTCGCTAAAATCGAGCGCATCAATCGGATGCTCTGAGACATCTTTTCGAAATTTTCTTGCGCAATATTGTTGCCCTCTGATGGCGGGTGCGGTAGGCAGCGTGCAGTGCAGCATGCGCGCCGGGCAGCATCCGGCGGTAACGCGAACCGAAGCGGAGGCGACCCATGTTCGACAGTGGCACGACGGCCCCGAGCCCCGTGGAGGCAGCAGCGCAGCTTGGCGTGGTGGATGGCGAGGGCCGTCCGATCCGGCGCGGCACCATCTGCATCGAAGACCTCGAGACCGGCATGGAGCGCAGCCTCGCCCGCGTGGTGACGGACCGGGAGATCGCGCTCTTCGCGGAGCTTTCGACGGATCGGAACCCGGTGCATCTCGATGAAGAGTATGCACAGGACACGATCTTCGGCGGTCGCATCGCGCATGGCATGCTGACGGCGGGGCTGATCTCGGCCGTGATCGGCGAGCAGCTGCCGGGGCATGGCACGGTCTATATGGGCCAGAGCCTGAAGTTCCTCGGACCCGTCCGCCCGGGGGACCGCGTGGTGGCGAGCGTGACGGTGGCCGCCATCGACCATGCGAGGCGGCGGGTGACCCTTGATTGCCGCTGCAGCGTCGGCGAGAAGATCGTGCTCAAGGGCGAGGCACTGGTGCTCGCGCCCTCCAAGAAGTTCGACTGACGCCGACTGCGGGCACCTGGGAAAGACCGGGGCGCGCAC
>JBCBHB010000062.1:0-8989 GCA_038526025.1 Pseudomonadota bacterium | reverse complement strand
AACGGGTGAGACCGGTGCGGGCCTGAAGGCCTTGAAGGCCAAGCTCGCCACGGAGGAGACATGCGCCGACAACGAGGGGCTGCGCTACTTCGCGCTGCCGCTTCGCGAGCGGTCGTTCCGTGACGAGGCGCAGCTCAAATCGCCGATCGGCGACGCCAAGTGGTCCGCGCCCAAGGGGCTGAAGGGCAAGACGCTCGTTGTCACGGGTATCATCGACCATGGCATCAACATCGCCCATGCGCGCTTCCGGCATGCGAAGCGGGGCCCGAGGGTCGACTTCGCATGGATCCAGGGCGCGCCAGCCGATACCGCGAAGAAGGCATCCACGGTGCCTTTCGGGCGCGAATGGACCGCATCGGGCATTGCCGACGCGTTGGAGAAGGCCGAGGGCGACGAGGGGCGGGCGCTGCGGCTGCTTGATCTCGTCGATTTCAGGCGTGCCGGGCGCGATCCGCTCTCGAACCCGGTGAGCCACGGTACCCATGTGCTGGACCTTGCCGCGGGTGCGGCGAGCGATGACGACGACGCGGTGGCCAACCGGATCATCGCGGTCGACCTGCCCGAGCGGGTGATCGAGGAAACCTCCGGCGGGCTGATCGCGCTCTGCTTCATCCAGGCGCTGGACTACATCCTGCGGCGGGCGCGGACGATCTCGGTTGCGCAGAAGAAGGCGGTGCCGGTGGTGCTGAACTTCAGCCTGTCGCGCGCCGGCGGGCCGGAGGGCGGGCTGCATATCGCGGCGCGCGCCATCGAAGCGTTGATCAAGGCGCATCAGGCGGAGATCGAGGCGCTGGGCCTGCCGGTGGTGGCGCCCGATGCCGAGGGCAAGGCCCGGGTGGAGATCGTGCTGCCGAGCGGGAACCGCCGGCAGGCGCAGGGGCACGCGACCGCTGCGGCGGCGGCCAAGGGCAAGACAACGCTGACGGTGCCGTGGCGCGTGCAGCCCGGCGACATGACGTCGAGCTACCTCGAGTTCTGGCTGCCGGCGGGCGCCACGGGTGCGACGCTGAAGGTGGCGGGCCCGGGCGGGACGGCAGAGGCCGTGCCGCTGGCGGTCGACGTCCCTCAGGCGCTGGAAGGGGATGGCCAGGTGATCGCACAGGCCAGCCTGGATACGCGTGAGGGCGGAGCGCAGCGGATCTTCATTGCCCTCGCCCCCACGGATGCGGGGCAGAGCGGCCGGCGCCCGGCACCCTCAGGCGTCTGGCAGGTCTCCGTATCGGCGACGTTGCCGGGCGGCGGGCGGATCGACGCCCATGTTCTGCGCGACGACACGGCGCTGGGCTTCGCGCCGCGGGGCCGACAGTCGTACTTCGATGACCCGGCCTATGAGCGCTTCGGGCCGGATGGGGACGGGCTCGACCGCGATCCGCCCGGGCTGCCCAGCGTGGTGCGGCGGGACGGGGCCTTCAACGGGCTTGCGGGTGGTGTCAGTCCGCTCGTCGTGTCCGGCTACCGCGTGCGCGAGGTCTCCCAGGGGGTGGCACGGGCGGCGGACTGGCCGGCGCCTTATGCCGGAGCGCCCTCGCCGGATAGTGCGCGCAAGCTGACGGCGGCGGCACCGAGCGATCGTTCCCGGCTCCTCCCCGGAGTCTTCGCGGCGGGCACGCTCAGCGGCACGACCCGGCCCATGAACGGCACGAGCGTTGCGGCGCCTCAGCTCACCCGCGCGGTGGCACAGGCCCTGATGAGCGGCGCCAGCCCGCATGGCGAGGCACGCTGGGACGAGCTCCTGGAGGCGCATGACGAGACGGACGAGGCGCGGCTTGGGCGGGGGCTTCTGCCGGCGCGGGCTCGGCCTGATGCGCCGAGTTCTGCGTAGCGACGAGAAGACGGCGCACCCGCCGCGGGTGCGCCGCTTGCCGGGGCCTCAAACGCCCCGGGTTGTTGCCGACAGTGCGAGAACCTGATCGTCGGAGAACCTGCGCGCCGTGGTGAGCTGGCCGCTCCGCCCGCCGCCGGCGGTTTCCGGCAGGCCGGCGCTCACGGTGACCGTCACCGCCTCGCTCTGGGCCATGCCGCGGACGAGATGGAGCTCGCGGGCGCTGATCGGTGCCGCCTCGCCGCGACCCGCCGCCGTCTCGGCCGCCTGGAACAGGCGCGACATGGCGGCCAGGCAGGGCAGCGCTGCGCCATCGTGCAGAAGGCCGCCAATCGCAGGCATGGTGATCGTCGGCATGACGGCCTGTGTGCCGGCAATGGCCTCCGCGGCGCGCCCGCGTGCCCGAAGCACCCGCGTGCGACGGGCCAGCCCGCTGTCACGCTCCGGCTCCAGATGCGGTGGCATCTTGCTCTGGGTCAGTGTCGTGAGTTCCTCGGCCGGCGCCGGCGTGAAGGCCGTGACGAGTTCCACGGTGAGGGCGTTGCCGCGGGAGCCCACGAGGGCATGCTCGCTCCGCCAGCCGTTCTCGGCGCGGGGCTCGAGCGTGAAAGCGAGGGTGACTTCCTCATCCGCCCTGAAACTGTGCGTGAAGCCGGAGATGCGCGCCGTGACCACGGGCGTGAGAACCGGCCGGCCCGCCGCGTCGCGGATAAGGCCGGGCAGGGTGCGCAGGCTTTCGGCGATCGACCAGCGGTGACGGTGCCCGCACTGCTCGATCAGCCAGGCGACGGACAGACCGGCGACGCTGAGATGCGGTTGACCGAGATGAAACTGCCGCGGCAGGAGCGCTTCCTGAGCGTCGGAGCTGCGGGCAAAAGGCAGGGCGTTCGGCGCCACGGGCGGCCGCGGGTCGTGTAGCATCGGTGGTCACTCCCTGAACAGCCGGGTGGAGTTCAGCCAACTCACCCGGGTATACGCACGGGAAACGCTACGCATCGGGCGTGAACGCGCGAGACCCCCAGCGCAAATTCAGCGTGAATTGACATCTGTCATTCGGGCGTGGGCGGCTTTCTCGCGCGGGGTGGTAGCGTTTTCCGCGGTCGCTGGCGGCGCTTGTGGAGAGCGGCGCCGGCCTCCAAGGTCATGCAGGCCGCACTGCGTCGTACGGAGGCGTCAATTGCCCATTAGGGAAGGTGTTTCCGCGCCAGAGCGGTTGAGATGGCTGTTGCGGGGGCGACGGCTTCCCCATGGGCAGGACCTGGTCTTCGCGTCGATGCCGAAGTCCGCAAGCCAGTTCCTCGAAACGCTGCTGCTGGCCGGGCTGGGCCCGCGATGGAGCAGCGCGCGGGGCAAGTATGTGAGCGGCGGCTCGCAGATGTTCCAGACGGAGGCGCGCCTTCGCCGGCGCTTGCCGCTGGCCGGCCCGGCACTTGCCTACGGGCATACACTCTACTGCGCGCATAACCGGAAGGTTTGGGGGCGGTGCCTGCAGGGTCGGCGCGCGGTCGTCAGCCTGCGCTCCATTCCCGACGCGCTGGTGAGCTATGGTGAGCATCTCGACCGGCATGGTGCCGCGCCGCTCGACCTGAGCGTGGTGGATGGAGGGTCCGGAGCCGAATGGGCGGCGCTGGACGAGGGGGCGCGGCGGGACTGGCTGATCGCCTATGTGGCGCCCTGGTACATGCAGTTTCTCGCCGGATGGCTGGCCGCGCGGGAGGATGGCTGGCAGGTGGCCCTGGTGCGGTTCGAGGCATTGAAGGCCGATCCGGTGAGCACCGTCGCCGGCGCGATCGAGACACTTGGCCTCAGCGCCGACCGCGACGCGCTGGAGGCGGCGCGCGGGACGCGGCGCAACTTCAATCGCGGCCTGAGCGGCCGGGGCAGGCAGGCCTTCAGCGCGGCTCAGCTTGGGCAGATCGAGGCCCTGGCATCGCTCTGTCCGGCACTTTCCCGAGAACCCGCACTGCGAGACGAGATGTTGACCTGAACCGGGACGGACGCCGTTCACCGTGAATCGTCGTCAAGCCGAGGCTAGAAACCATCTCACCTATCTGAAATGAACCTTGGGTGCCGCATGGTCGCCGCGGCACTGTGAGTGCGGAGGGGGTATGGAAGGCGTGGTGATGCGCCAGGCCGATGAGGAACTGGACGCACCCGCGAACCTGCGGGTGACCGTTGGCCTGTGCACGCGCAACCGCCCGGCCGACCTCGACGCCTGCCTGAAGAGCCTCCGCGACCTGACCGTGCCCGAAGGCTGGGACGTGACCTTTGTGGTCGTCGACAATTCCCCGCGCGGCAACGCCCTGCCGGCAATCGAGGGCTTCGCAGCAGCGGCACCCGGGGCGGTGCGATCCGTGCATGTCACCGCGCCCGGGCTCGTGGCGGCGCGAAACGCGATGCTCGAGGAAGCGCTGGCCACGGCGCCTGACTGGATCATGATCCTCGACGATGACGAGCTGGTCGGCCCCGGCTGGCTCGAGGCCTATGCCGCCTTCATCGAGCAGTTCCCGGGGTTCGACATCGTTACCGGGCCGGTGGACCCCATCTTTCCCGATCCGCGGCCCTTCTGGGCGGTGCTCCAGCAGCCGGCGGAGCCACCCGAGGGCACGCGGATCTTCTCCGCCAACACGCATAACGTGGCGATGAGGGCGGCGCTGGTGTCGGAGGAGGGCGCGGCGCTGCGCTTCGATCCGGCCTATAATCTCTCCGGCGGGGAGGATGCCGATTTCTTCCTGCGCGCCTCGGCCGCCGGGGCGCGCATCGGCTGGACGTCGCGCGTGAGGCTTTGGGAGACGCGAGACCGTTCGCGCCTCAGCCTTGCCTACCAGCTGGGCCGGAACTTCCGCACATCCGCGAACAACATCATCATCCGCCGCCGCCTCGGGCTCGGCCTCTCCGGTCTGGGCACGGTTGGGAAGGGCTGTTGGCGGGTGCTGAGCGGCAGCATGCTGTTCGCGATCAGCCCCTTCGCCCTCGCGCTTGGCCCTACCTCGTTCAAATGGGTGGTGCTGCGCGGTGGCCGACGGGCAACCTCGGGCGCCGGTCTCATGTTCGGCCTTTTCAACAGCCCGAGGCGCTACTACGAGGATCCCTCCGGCTGAGAAGGCTTGCGCCAAACGGGGAGAGGCACCGTCATGATCCGCGTCTTTATCGGGTTCGACAGCAAGGAAATCGTCGCCTACCACGTCCTTTGCCAGAGCATTATCGACCACGCCTCGGTCCCCGTGGCCTTCACGCCGATCGCGCTCACCCATCTCGACGGGCTGTTCACGCGCGAGCGCAACGCCATGCAGTCGACCGAGTTCAGCTTCTCGCGTTTCCTGGTGCCGCATCTCTCGGGCTACGAGGGCTGGTCGCTGTTCATGGACTGCGACATGCTCTTCCGGAAGGACATCGCGGAGCTTTGGGCGCTGCGGGACGAGCAGTATGCCGTGATGTGCGTGCAGCACGACTACACGCCGAAGGAGGACACCAAGTTCCTCGGCCAGGTGCAGACCAAGTACGAAAAGAAGAACTGGTCAAGCGTGATGCTGTTCAACAATGCGCGCTGCACGGCGCTGACGCAGGACTATGTGAACACGGCGACGGGGCTGCAGCTGCATCAGTTCAAATGGCTGGAAGGCGATCATCTGATCGGCGCTTTGCCGCGGCAGTGGAACCACCTCGTGGGCGTCTACGACCACGACCCGGAGGCGGGAAACGTGCACTACACCGAGGGCGGGCCGTACTTCGCCGACTATGCGGATGTGGACTATGCCGAGGACTGGGTCGCCGCGCAGGGCCGCATGCTCCATGTCCACGGACAGGACTGACGCTGCCGCGAAGCCGCCGCTGCGCAAGGCGCTGAGGCGGGCCTGGCTCGACTGGCGGAACAGGCCCCATGCGCGGCGGCTGGAGGGGTTGCGGGACACGCGCGCCGGGGAACGGGCCTTCGTGGCCGCCGCGGGGCCGTCGCTCGCGGAGATGGACCTCTCGCTGCTCGAGGGCGCCTTCGTCTGCACCGTCAACATGTCGCTCCGCCTGGCGGACGGGCCGCTGCCGGGCGTGGCGATGCATGTGGTGAACGACCTGAACCGGTTTCGCCGGTTCCGCGACGAGATCGTGGACATCTCCGGGCGGCGGGCGATCCCGCACCGCTTCTACCATCTCGGCGCGCGGCGGGAGCTGCCGCGGGCGGAGCGGGACGCGCCCTACTACTTCCTCACCTCCCGGGCAACCTTCGACCCGGAACGGGATGTGGACCCGCGCCGGGGCCTCGGCGGCTCTGCCAGTGTGGTGATCTATGCCTGCCAGCTCCTGCACCTGATGGGGTTCGAGGCGGTGCATGTGATGGGCGTCGACCTCGATTACGGCGGCGCTACCCCGTATTTCTACGACCTGGGCGCGAAGGACCGGACGCATGAGGCCGACCCGAAGGTGCAGGCCCGCCGGATCGAGACGGAGAAGGCGAACGCCGAGTTCGCGCTCATGCGCAGGCTTTTCGAGCGTACGGGGCGGCGGCTGATCAACGCGGGTGTTGGCGGGCAGCTGAACGTGCTGCCCCGGATGACGCTGGCGGAGGCGGTTCGGGGTTGAGGGCGTTGGCTAAGGCCCTGGGCTAAGGCCGTTGGGCTAGGCGGCCCGCGTGCGATGGTCGAGCAGATGGCCGGGGCCGCTCACCGCACCCTCGATGCGGGCGAGATGCGCCATGTGCCAGGCGAGCACGAGATTGCTGGAGAGCACCGGAAGCCCTGTGGCCGCCTCAAGCGGCGCGATGATGTCGAGCGTGCGGAGATTGGTGCAGGAGAGGAAGAGAGCCTCTGTCCCGCCCTGCGCGGCGAGCGCTTTCCCGGCCTCGATGATCGACGGGCCGTCGATGCGGGCGACCCTGGCCTCCGAGGCTTCGTCGAAGCTCCCGAAGACGGGGGTTTCGAGCCCCTGCTCGGCGAGCGCGCGGCGGAGCCTGGCCGAGACGGGCTCGATATAGGGCGACAGAAACGCGATGCGGCTAATGCCGAGGCTGCGGGCGGCGGCGACCAGGGCGCTCAACGGCTCGGTCACCGATCGCGTCTCGACCCCCTTGGAGATGGCGGCGGCAACGCGGGCGCTGCCGATCTCGGCCGAGGCGGAGGTGCAGCCATAGCCCACCGCATCGAACACCAGGCCCCGGGGCAAGAGGGTTGCGGCGGCGGGGAGTTCCCGTTCCATCGCCGCGAGCGTTTCGGACGTGACTGAAGGCGCGCTTGGCACCCTGGTGACGTAGAGCCGTGTGCCCGGGTCGAAGAGACGGCGGAAATCTGCCTCGATCGTCTCGTCGGTCTGCAGCACGGCGAGGGCGAGGGCGGGGCCTACGGGGGCAGCGAGCCGGTAGTAGAAGGCGCTCATGACGGACCCTCGATGACCGGCAGCGGCGGGGCGGCTCTGGGGGAGAGGAAGCGGGGCGCGCCGTCTCTCACGAGGATGCATTCCTCATGAACCATCAGCTTGCCCGGGGCGGTTTCGATCCAGGGCTCCAGGGTCAGCACCATGCCGGGTCCCAGCACCGTATGGTCCCAGGGCGCGAGGGAGGGCCATTCGGTGAGCTGCATGCCGAGCCCGTGACCGAGCCGCCCGGCGCCCGCCGCGCTCTCCAGCCCGACGACCCGGGCCATGGCGTGGAAAAGCTCGGCGGCTGTGGCGCCCGGGCGGGCAGCCTCGGCACCGGCGTCGACCGCCTCGACGAGGCGGCGATGGGCGGCATCGAGTGCCGGGCGCGCCGCGCCGATGGCAACGTTCCGGTCGAAGTCGCAGAAGTAGCCGTCATGGACGAGGCCGGTGTCGAGCATGAGCACGTCGCCCGCGTTCAGTGCCTCGGGTCCGGCGGGGGAGATGACGTCGGCATAGCCATCGGGTCCGGCGCCGCCGGCGAGGTAGGGCACCCAGTCCGCCCCCTCGTCGAGCGCCAGGCGCTGGAAGCCCCGGAAGACGGCGTCGAGCGGGGTGCCAGGGGCGGCCACCTCGCCGAGGCGGGCAAAGGCCCGGCCCGCGATGCCGCACGCCGTCTCGATCTTTGCGATCTCTGCCGCGGACTTCACGCGGCGGAGACGGCAGAGCGTGCCGGCATCGTCCCGCAATGGGCGACCGTCCAGAAGGCCCCGCAGCCGCTCGAGATCGGCCAGCGGCATGCGCAGGTGGCTTTCATGGCCGGATGGCAGGCCGATGGCGGCGCCGGATGTCACGCGCTCGCGGAGCGTGTCGGCGAGCAGCGTGATCCCGTCATCCTCGGGGGCGGGCGCGTCCCAGCTCCGGATCTCGCCCCCGAAGCGCCGCGCCATCAGGGGCGCGCCGATGGCCGGGATGACGGCGACGGGGGCGCTGTCGACCGGCACCACAAGGTACCAGGGCCGTGTCGGGCTCTCCCAAAACCGGGTGAGGAAGCCGGTGAACCAGCGGATCTCTGGCTCGGTGGTGAGCAAGAGTGCGCCGAGGCCCGCTTCCCCCATCAGCGCCTGAGCCCGCTCGAGGCGCTGTGCATATTCTGCTGGGGCAAAGCCGCGCGGTATGGCTGGGGCGTTGGCGCTCAGGTCATCCATCCGTCAAGCCAGCGCCCAGATGGAGGGAGCGTCAAGCACAAAGCGACGTGTGCGGCGCTCGCGCCGGGCGGAACGCGCCTCAGTGAAATATCTGGAAATTGTGCTGTTCGTCATGGTCACAGCCCGTCGTTGATCCCGATAACCGTGTCCGGGTTGACGAGAATGGCCGGGAGGCGAGGACGATGGATCGGGTGGAGACGATGCGGGCCTTTCTGGCCGTTGCGGATACAGGCTCGTTCACACGGGCGGGCGGCAAGCTCGGCGTCTCGACGAAGCTGGTGAGCAAGTATGTGGCGGCGCTGGAAACGCGGCTTGGCACGCAGCTCTTCATGCGCACGACCCGGAGCGTTCGGCTGACGGATGCGGGAACCGCGTTTCTCGAACGCTGCCGGCCGCTGATCGAAGGGTTCGACGAGCTCGAGGACGATGTGCGCGAGCGCCAGACCGCGCTTTCGGGCACGCTGCGCGTGACGGCGCCGACGGGCTTCGGCTCGATGCGTCTCGCCGCGGCCCTCGCGCGGTTTGCGGCGGCGCATGACGGTGTGGACATCGACCTCAGGCTGACGAACGAGCGCCTGGCCCTGGTCGAGGAGGGGATCGATCTTGCCGTCCGGAT
>JBCBHB010000061.1:0-9135 GCA_038526025.1 Pseudomonadota bacterium | reverse complement strand
GGTGATCGGCCTCGGCGACCACGTGCCTGCCTTCCTCCTCCGCCCGGTGCCCGAGCACATGCTGAAGAAGACCCGCACGAAGAAGGCCGATCTCGACAGCGATGGCGACGACGGCGCGGAGAGCGAAGCGGCCTGAGCCGCGTTCCCTAGGGGCTCGGGTGCCACCCAAAGCTATTGGCTGAGGTATGCCCCGGCCCCTGGATTGGCCCCTGAACAAGGGCCTTCTCGAAACCGTCCAGGCGGTCCCGGGTCAGGCCCGGGACCCATCGCACCCGGCCCTATTCGTCCTCGAGCCGGTGGATCAGGATGCTGACCATCGGCTTCTTGCCGAGGAGCTTGTTGGAGACACGCCGCACGCCGCGGCTCACCGCCTCCTCGATCCCGCCATCGGAGCGGAGCTGCTTCTTCGGCGCCTGCTCCATGCCCTCGTCCACCGCCTCAGCAATGGCATCGGCCAGCGGCTCGCGCCAATCCTCGTGCTCGTTCGGCAGGCCGATGATCTGCACCTCCGGGTCCGCGATCATCTCGCCGCCCTCGTCCACCACCACGCTCACGATGATCAGGCCAAGGCGCGCAAGGCGCAGGCGCTCGCGGATCACACCGTCATGGCTGCCGATCTGCACCGTGCCATCGAGATACACGCGGCCCGTCTCGACCTCGTCGACGATGCCGGGATCGTTCCCATCGAGCCGCGCCACGCGCCCGTTGGGCGCCACGATCGCATCGGACGCGCCCCATTCGGGCGCGCTCGCCGCATGCTCCACAAGGTGCCGGTGCTCGCCATGGAGCGGCACGGAGATCTTGGGGCGGAGCGCCTTGTAGAGCCGCTCGAGGTCCCCGCGCCGGGCATGGCCGGAGACATGGATGCGCTCCATATCGCCATCGATCACCCGAATCCCGTTCTCGGAGAGACGGTTGTAGAGCCGGTAGATCCCTGCCTCGTTGCCCGGAATGGTCTTGGAGGAGAAGAGAACGGTGTCGCCCTCGGTCAGCTTCACCGTGGGGTGGCTGCCCGACGCGATGCGGGCGAGCGCGGCGCGTGCCTCCCCCTGGCTGCCGGTCACGAGATAGAAGAGGTTCTCCGCCGGAATGTCCGACGCGCGATCGTCGGGCACCGTGCTCGGGAAGTCCTTCAGGAGCCCCGTCTGTACCGCCACCTCGATCATCCGGCGCATGGCACGGCCCGCCACCACCACCGAGCGACCGGCGGTCTGCGCCGCCATCGCCATGGTGCGGAGGCGCGCGACATTCGACGCGAAGGACGTGGCCGCCACGGCCCCCGGCGCCGCGCGGATGAGGCGCACGAGGTTGTCGACCACCTCCGCCTCGGAGCCCGCATGCCCCTCCATGAAGACATTGGTTGAGTCGCAGGCGAAGGCCTGCACGCCCTCCTCCCCCAGCGCCTCGAAGGGCGCGATGTCGAAGGGCTCGCCAAGCTGCGGGTCCGGATCGGTCTTGAAGTCGCCGCTATGGACCACGGTGCCCGCCGGCGTACGGATCGCCAGCATGCTCGCCTCGGGGATCGAGTGGGTGACGTTCACGAACTCCACCTCGAAGTCCCCGGCCCGCGCCCGCTCACCGAGCTGCACTTCCTTCACGACCTTGGGGTCGATCCCCGCTTCCTGCAGCTTCCGGCGCGCAAGCTCCGCCGTGAAGGGGCGCGCATAGATCGGCACCCGAAGTTCCCGCCAGAGATGGGGCAGCCCGCCGATATGGTCCTCGTGCCCGTGCGTGAGAAAGATGCCTTCCAGCCGCTCCCGCTCGGAGATCGCGAACTCGATATCCGGCACGATGAGCTCGACGCCCGGCGCCGTCTCCATATCGCCGAAACCAATGCCGAGATCGACCATGATCCAATGGCGCGCCTTCGGCTCGCCGAGGCCGTACATGTAGCAATTCATGCCGATCTCGCCCGCGCCGCCGAGGGCGACGTAGACGAGCGGACTGCCCGTGCTGTGCTTGTTCATTTCGTTCCTTCAGGCGTGGGCCAACCCCACGTTGTGCTTATGGATGAGCACGAGGCCATGCACCGTAAGATCGGGCTCCACAGCCTCGATCATGGTCGTTCCCCGTGCGAAGAGCGGCGATAGCCCGCCGGTGGCAATGACTTTCATGGGACGCTCGCGCTCTTCCTTCAGGCGCGCGCAGATCCCTTCGATGAGGCCGACATAGCCCCAGTAGATTCCCGACTGCATGCAGGCGACGGTGTTCCGCCCCAGCACCGCCTGCGGCTTGGTCACGTCGATACGCGGCAGATGCGCGGCCGCGCCCCGGAGCGCGTCGAGGCTGAGATTGACGCCGGGCGCGATGACACCGCCCACATAGGCCCCATCATGCGCCACCACGTCAAAGGTAGTGGCGGTCCCGAAATCCACAACGATGATGTCGCCGCCATGCCGGTCATGCGCGGCAACCGTGTTGACCAGGCGATCGCCCCCGACTTCGTTCGGGTTGTCGACGCGGATGGGCACCGGCAGCGCGCATTCCGGCTTGCCGACCACCAGCGGCCGCGTGTCGAAATACCGGTCGCACAGAACGCGCAGGTTGAAGAGCGTGTCGGGCGCCACGTTCGAGATCACCACATCGGTGATCTCAGCGGCGCTCTTGCCGCCATGCTCCATCAGCTGGCTCAGCCAAACGAAGTACTGGTCGGCCGTGCGCACGCTTTCCGTGTTGCAACGCCATTCGCCCACCGGCTCCCCGTCCCGGAAGCAGGCGAAGACGGTGTTCGTGTTGCCAACGTCGATGGCGAGCAGCATGGACCTTCAGTCCGGGAAGTAGATGTCGGCGGCCGAGATATGCCGGACCGCGCCCTCGCGCGTTCTAAGCACGAGTGCCCCCGTTTCGTCCACATCCTCGAAGACCCCTTCCAGCCGCTCGCGGGCGAGGCCGGCGCCGATGGTCTGTCCGAGATGCCCGGCACGGGCGAGCCAGGGCGCGCGCACCGCCTCGAACCCCTCGGCCTCGAGGCGCGTGAGCCAGCGGGGCAGTGCCGCACCCAGTACCGCCAGCGCCTCTGCCGGCGACGCCGGTTTCGCCCCCTCGGCTGCGAGGCTCGTCGGCGCCGCACCGCCGGGCCGGATCTCGCCCGCAGGCGGTGCGGCGGCGAGGTTCAGGCCCATGCCGATCACCAGCCAGGCGACCTTGCCGCCCTGCCCTGCGCTGCTCTCGAGCAGAATGCCCGCAACCTTGCGCCCGCCCACGAGCACGTCGTTCGGCCATTTCAGGGTTACGCGCGCGGCCCCGTCGGGCAGAAAAGCACTCACCGCATCCGCCACTGCAAGGCTCGTCGCGAAGGTGGAAAGCGCCGCGCGCTCCGGCGTCAGGCCCGGCCGGCACACGTAGCTCGCGAAGAGGTTACCCTCGAGCGACGACCAGTCCCGCCCCCGCCGCGCGCGCCCCGCTGTCTGCCGGTCGGCGATCACCCAGAATGGTGCTGGAGCGCCTGCCGCCGCACGCCGCGCAGCCTCCGCATTCGTGCTGTCGATCTCGTCGAAGTGGAGGACGGGCGTGCCGTCCCCCAGCAGGCGCTGCCTCAGCGGAGGAGCGAGGCCGCAGCCTCGCCGGCAAGCTCCGTAAGCCCGAAGCCGCCGAGGAAGGGCAGCCAGCCCGCGGCCATCAGCGTGGCGGAGACGGCGAGCGTGCCGCTCTGGATGGGCCCTGCGTTGATCTCACAGGGCCGGCCTTCCTCGGCCAGATACATGAGGCGCACGATGTTGAGATAGTAGTAGGCGCTCACCACGGAGGCGATGGCGCCGGCCACCGCCAGGCCTGCGAGGCCCGCATCCACCGCCGCCTTGAAGACGTAGAACTTCGCGAAGAAGCCGACCATCGGCGGCAGGCCCGCAAGGCTGAACATCAGCACCGCGAGGCCGAGCGCCTGCGCCGGCGCCCGCTGCGCGAGGCCCGCGAGATCCTCGATCACCGCCGTCGGCTGCCCGTCCCGCTCCATCGCCAGCACGAAGGCGAAGGTGCCGAGGTTCATGACCACGTAGATCGCGAGGTAGATCAGCAGCGCCTCCGCCCCCTCCGGCGTCCCCGCCGCGAGGCCGACCAGCGCATAGCCCATATGGCCGATGGAGGAGTAGGCGAGCAGCCGCTTGATGTTGGTCTGCCCGATCGCCGCGACGGCCCCGAGGAACATCGAGGCGACGGCGATGAAGACGAGGATCTGGCTCCAGGCCGGCACTGCCGCGCCGAAGCCCTCATATAGCACGCGGGCGAAGAGCACGCCCGCCGCCACTTTCGGCGCCGTTGCGAAGAAGGCGGTCACCGGCGTGGGCGAGCCCTCATAAACATCCGGCGTCCACATATGGAAGGGTGCGGCCGAGATCTTGAAGGCGAGGCCGGCGCAGACGAAGACCAGCCCGAAGGTGAGGCCCAGCGACACGCCTTCCGCCTCCACCACCGCGGCGATCCCGTCGAAATCCACCGTGCCCGTGTACCCGTAGACAAGGCTCATGCCGTAGAGGAGCAGGCCCGAGGAAAGCGCGCCCAGCACGAAGTATTTCAGCCCCGCCTCGGTCGAGCGCACGCTGTCCCGGTTGAACGCCGCCACCACGTAGAGCGCGAGGGACTGGAGCTCGAGACCCACATAGAGCGAGATCAGCCCGCCCGAGGACACCATCAGCATCATGCCGAGCGTCGCCAGCACAATGAGCACCGGATACTCGAACCGCATGATCCCGCGCTTCTCGAGATAGCTCTGCCCGATCAGCAGCATCAGCGCCGAGGAGACGAGGATCAGCACCTTGGCGAAGCGCCCGAAGGCATCGTCGATGAAGGCGCCGTGGAAGGCCGTGGCTTCGCCCGCGCCGGAGGTGCTCACACCGGCCGCCACCAGCAGCATCAGGAGCGCGGAGCCGAGGGTGATCGTGCCCCGCTGCTCGTCACCGCCCCCCCAGGCGCCCAGCATCAGCAGCGTCATGGCGCCCGTGGCCATGATCAGCTCGGGCATGACCAGCATGAAATCGGCGGAAAGCTCGGGGGTCATGGCGTTCTCACTTCTGAGCGAGCTGAAGGGTCGCGGCGGCGGCCTGCTGCGCGGCCTCGATGCTGTCGAGCATCTGGCCCACGGAGGCTGCGTAAAGATCGAGGATCGGCGCCGGGTAAACCCCGAAGAGGATGGTGAAGAAGACCAGCGGCGCGATGATCGCCTTTTCCCGCCAGTTCATGTCCTCGATCGCCTGGAGGGACTGCTTGATGAGGTCCCCGAACACCACCCGCCGGTAGAGCCAGAGCGCATAGCCCGCCGAGAGGATGACACCGAAGGCCGCGCCGAACACGGCCCAGGTGCTCTCCTGGAACGCGCCCGCCATGGTCAGGAACTCACCCACGAAGCCGGAGGTGCCGGGCAGCCCCACATTGCCCATGGTGAAGAGCATCATCACCGTGGCGTAGACCGGCATGCGGAGCGCCAGACCACCATAGGCCGCAATCTCGCGCGTGTGCATCCGGTCGTAGATCACGCCCACCAGAAGGAACAGCGCGCCCGAGATGAAGCCGTGGCTGATCATCTGGAACATCGCGCCATCGATGCCCTGCTGGTTCGCCGCGAAGATGCCGAGGGTGACGAAGCCCATATGCGCCACCGAGGAGTAGGCGACGAGCTTCTTGATGTCCTCCTGCATCAGCGCGACCAGCGAGGTGTAGATGATCGCGATGACCGAGAGGGTGAAGACAAAGTCCTGCAGAAGCTCCGACGCCACCGGGAACATCGGGAGCGAGAAGCGCAGGAAGCCGTAGCCGCCCATCTTCAGCAGGATCGCCGCCAGCACCACCGAGCCCGCCGTGGGCGCCTGAACGTGCGCATCGGGCAGCCAGGTGTGCACCGGCCACATCGGCATCTTCACCGCGAAGCTTGCGAAGAAGGCCAGCCACATCAGCACCTGCGCGCCGCCGATGATCTCCCAGCCCAGCACCTCTATCGTCGCGAAGCTGAACTGGTGGTTCAGGAGGCTCGGAATGTCCGTCGTGCCGGCGTCGTAGTACATGTAGATCATGGCCACGAGCATCAGCAGCGAGCCGAGCAGCGTGTAGAGGAAGAACTTGAAGGCCGCGTAGACCCGCTCCTTGCCGCCCCAGATGCCGATGATCAGGAACATCGGGATCAGGCCGCCCTCGAAGAACAGGTAGAAGAGGATCAGGTCGAGGCTGACGAAGACGCCGATGATCAGCGTCTCGAGCAGCAGGAAGGCCGCAATGTACTCCTTCACCCGGTGCGTCACCCCCCAGGAGGCGGCGATGACGAGCGGGAAGAAAAAGGTGGTGAGCATCACGAAGGGAAGACTCAGCCCGTCCACGCCAAGCTTGTAGGTCAGCCCGCCAAGCCAGACCCCCTCCTCCACGAACTGAAAGTCCGGGCTCGAGGCGTCGAAGCCGGTCAGCAGCGGGATGGAAAGGGCGAAGGTGAAGGTGGTCACCAACAGCCCGAGGTTCTTCGCGTTCTTGTCCGCCGCCTCGTCATCGCCCCGCAGGAACAGCACGAGGATGAGCGCGCCAATCAGCGGCACGAAGGTGACGAGCGTCAGGAGCGGCATATCGGTCATCAGGAAGCTCCCCTCACGGCGAACCAGGTGACGAGGAGCGAGACGCCGATCAGCATCCCGAAGGCGTAGTGGAAGATGTAGCCGGACTGTGCCTTGCCCGCCGCCTGCGTGAGCCGCGGGACGATGCTGAAGGCAAGGCCGTTGATCGCGCCATCGATCGTGTTCCCGTCACCCCGCTTCCAGAGCACGGTGCCGAGCCACATGGCGGGGCGGACGAAGATGAAGCGGTAGAGCTCGTCGAAGTACCACTTGTTGAGCAGGAACTGGTAGAGCCCGGCATGCCGCTCCGCCAACTTGCCCGGCAGGTCGGGCCGCAGCACGTAGAAGCGGTAGGCCAGCCAGAGCCCGAAGAGCATTGCGAAGAACGGGGCCAGCTTCACCAGCGTCGGCACATGATGCGCCGCCTGCAGGATCGTCTCCTCACCCTCCGCCACGTTGTTGAAGATCGACTGCGCCCAGAACGCCGACTCGTAGTCCCCCACGAATTGCGGGTAGAACTCCATGCCTGCGAACACCGCGCCGATGGCCAGCGGGTAGAGCGGCCACAGCATCACCTGCGGGCTCTCATGCGCATGGTCGTAGGTGTGGTGGTCCGCCCGCGTCTCGCCCCAGAAGGTCATGAAGATAAGCCGCCAGGAGTAGAACGAGGTCATGGCGGCGGCGATCACCAGCAGCGCAAAGGCGTAGTTTCCGGCCGCGCTGTGCGCCGCGAAGGTGCTCTCGATGATCACGTCCTTCGACACGAACCCGGCGAAGCCGATGGGCGTGTGCAGCACGTAGAGCAGCGGAATGCCCACGCCCGTGATCGCCAGCGTGCCGATCAGCATGACGTTGTAGGTGATCGGCAGCTTTTCCTTCAGCCCGCCCATCTTCCGCATGTCCTGCTCGTGATGCATCGCGTGGATCACGGAGCCCGCGCCGAGGAACAGCAGCGCCTTGAAGAAGGCATGGGTGAAGAGGTGGAACATCGCCGCCTCATAGGCGCCCACGCCCGCGGCCGCGAACATGTAGCCCAGCTGCGAGCAGGTGGAGTAGGCGATCACCCGCTTGATGTCGTTCTGCACGAGACCCACCGTCGCCGCGAAGAACGCGGTCGAGGCGCCCACGATCGTCACCACCGTCAGCGCCGTCGGCGCGAACTCCATCACCGGCGACATGCGGCAGACCAGGAACACACCTGCGGTCACCATGGTCGCGGCGTGGATGAGCGCGCTCACAGGCGTCGGCCCCTCCATCGCATCCGGCAGCCAGGTGTGGAGGAAGAGCTGGGCCGACTTGCCGCAGGCGCCGAGGAACAGCAGGCAAGCGATGGCCTCGATCGCGTTCACTTCCATCCAGAGGAACGGCACCGTGGTCTCCGCCAGCGCCGGCACGGCGGCGAACACGTCGTCGAGGGCGATGGAGCCCGTCAGCCAGAACAGCATGAACATGGCCAGCAGGAAGCCGAAGTCGCCCACGCGGTTGACGATGAAGGCCTTCATCGCCGCTTCGTTGGCCGAGTTCTTCTTGAAGTAGAAGCCGATGAGCAGGTAGCTCGCGACCCCCACACCCTCCCAGCCGAAGAAGATCTGCAGCAGGTTGTCGCCAGTCACCAGCGCCAGCATCGCGAAGGTGAAGAAGGAGAGGTAGGCGAAGAAGCGCGGCTTGCCCTCGTCCTCCTCCATGTAGCCGATGGAGTAGCAGTGCACGAGCGCGGAGACGCTGGTCACCACCACCAGCATGACATGGGTCAGCTGGTCGACGCGGATGGCCCAGTCCACCTGCAGGTCGCCCGAGCCGATCCAGCGCATCAGCGTCACCCGGTCCGCCACCCCCGGCTCATAGGTCAGGAAGGCAAACCACGAGAGCGCGGCGCAGACGAAGAGGATACCGGTGGTGAGCAGCATCGCCGCCCGCTCGCCGATCTGGCGGTGGCCGAAGCCTGCGATGAGGGCGCCCAGGAGCGGCAGCAGGAAGATCGCGCTATACATGGATCAGCCCTTCATCATGTTGACGTCTTCCACCTGGATCGTGCCCCGGTTCCGGAAGAAGCAGACGAGGATGGCGAGCCCGATGGCGGCTTCGGCGGCGGCCACGGTCAGCACGAAGAGCGTGAACACCTGGCCGACGAGATCGCCGAGATGGGCCGAGAAGGCGACGAGGTTGATGTTCACCGCGAGCAGCATGAGCTCGACGGACATCAGGATGATGATCACGTTCTTCCGGTTCAGGAAGATCCCGAAGATGCCGATGACGAAGAGCACGGCGGCGACGGTCAGGTAGCCTTCCAGCCCCACGCCCGCGACCGGCCCGAGTTCGGATGCAGCCTCCATGCTCAGATCCCCTCCCCGGGCTTCACGTCGCGCACTTCGACGCTCTGCTCGCGCGTCCGGTAGATCTGCGCCAGCACGTTCTGTTTCTTCACGCCCTCACGCTCGCGCAGCGTGAGCACGATGGCCCCGATCATCGCGACCAGCAGGACCAGGCCCGAAGCCTGGAAGGCGTAGAAGAACCGGTCGTAGAGAATGAGCCCCAACGCCTTGGCGTTGTTCACGTCATCGGGCTCGGGGATCACCGCCTGCCGCATCTCGGGCGCGGCATCCGCAAA
>JBCBHB010000060.1:0-9193 GCA_038526025.1 Pseudomonadota bacterium | reverse complement strand
CCATCGCCGAACAGATCTGGGACATGAAGTATCGGCTGAAGCCCGCGCCGGGGGAGACCGGCGCGGCGGAAGCGCATGTCGACGCCACCTTCGCCCGCGTGGCCGCGGCCCTAGCCGCGACGGAGCGGGATCCAGAAGCCTGGGAGCCGCGGTTCCGCGCCGCGCTCGAGGGCTTCAAGTACCTCCCGGCGGGCCGGATCCTTGCTGGTGCGGGGACGGGTCGTTCCGTGACCCTCTTCAACTGCTTTGTCATGGGCACGGTGCCGGACAGCCTCGAAGGCATCTTCGAGATGCTGAAGGAGGCCGCGCTGACCATGCAGCAGGGCGGCGGCATCGGCTACGATTTCTCCACGATCCGGCCGAAGGGTGCGCCGGTGAAGGGCGTGGGGGCGGACGCGTCGGGTCCCCTCAGCTTCATGGATGTGTGGGACGCGATGTGCCGCACCATCATGTCCGCCGGCTCCCGCCGCGGCGCGATGATGGCGACGATGCGCTGCGACCACCCGGATATCGAGGACTTCGTGGCGGCGAAGGGCGATGCCGCGCGGCTGCGCATGTTCAACCTGAGTGTGCTGGCGACGGACGCGTTCATGCGGGCGGTCGAGGCCGATGGTCCCTGGGAGCTTGTGTTCGAGGGCCGTGTCTACCGTACGCTCCGCGCCCGCGACCTCTGGCACCGGATCATGCGGGCGACCTACGACTATGCGGAGCCCGGCGTGATCTTCATCGATCGGGTCAACACCGCCAACAACCTGCACTATGCAGAGACGATCGCGGCGACGAACCCGTGTGGGGAGCAGCCGCTGCCGCCCTATGGCGCCTGCCTGCTCGGGTCCGTCAACATCGCCGCACTGGTCCGCCGCCCGTTCGAAGCGGATGCGGGCGTGGACGAGGCGGCGCTGGCGGATCTCGTGGCCACTGCCGTGCGGATGATGGACAATGTGGTGGATGCCTCCCGCTTTCCGCTGGAGGCGCAGGCTGCCGAAGCGCGGGCCAAGCGACGCATCGGCCTCGGCGTCACCGGCCTGGCGGACGCCCTGCTGATGACCGGGCTGCGCTATGGCAGCGCGGAGGCTGTGGCGCAGACCGGGGACTGGCTGCGCCAGATCCGTGACGCGGCCTACCGCGCGAGCGTGGACCTGGCGCGGGAGAAGGGGCCGTTCCCGCTCTTCGATGCGGAGCCCTACCTCGCCGGTGAGACGATCCGAACGCTGCCGGAGGACATTCGCGAGGGGATCGCGGAGCACGGCATCCGCAATGCGCTCCTCACCTCCATCGCGCCCACGGGCACCATCTCGCTTTTCGCTGGCAATGTCTCGTCCGGTATCGAGCCGGTCTTCGCCCTCAGCTACACGCGCAAGGTGCTGCAGCCCGACGGGAGCCGGACCGAGGAGGAGGTGGTCGACTACGCGCTGGCCGAATGGCGTCGGCTGAAGGGCGATACCCCGCTGCCCGAGCATTTCGTGACCGCGCAGGACCTCAGCCCGGCAGACCATGTGGCCATGCAGGCCGAGGCGCAGAAATACATCGACAGCTCGATCTCCAAGACCGTGAACGTGCCGGCGGACATCGCCTTCGAGGCCTTCGAGCAGGTCTATCTCGACGCCTATGCCCAGGGCTGCAAGGGCTGCACGACCTACCGGCCGAACGACATCACGGGCTCGGTGCTTTCCGTTGCGGATGAGAAGAAGGCCGAGGCGGCGCCGGTGCCGGCGGTGCCAGAGGACGAAGCGGCGCCCGCACGGGGCGACGTGGTCTGGATCTCGGAGCCACTCGACCGGCCGGAGACGCTGGAGGGCGTGACCTACAAGCTCAAATGGCCCGAGAGCCCGCACGCCATGTACATCACCATGAACGACGTGATCGTGGGCGGGCGGCGGCGGCCCTTCGAGATCTTCGTCAACTCCAAGAACATGGAGCACTACGCCTGGACGCTGGCCCTTACCCGCATGATCTCCGCGGTGTTCCGACGTGGCGGGGACGTCTCATTCGTGGTCGAGGAGCTGAAGGCGGTGTTCGACCCGCGGGGCGGGGCCTGGATGAAGGGGCGCTACGTACCCTCGATCCTCGCGGCCCTCGGCGGGGTGATCGAGCGCCATCTCGTCGATATCGGTTTCATCGAAGGGGAGGGCGCGGGCCTGACCGAGGATCCCGCCTATGCGCGCGAGGCGATCGCCGTTGGGCAGGACCGGCCGGCCGCCAGCACCTGCCAGAACTGCGGCAGCTTCAACGTACAGATGAAGGAAGGGTGCGAGGTCTGCCTCGATTGCGGCTTCTCGAAATGCGGCTGATGGGCGGCCTGGCCGACCGAGGGGAAAATGTGCTTCGACGTGGCACAGCTTTCCTGCTATGCGCTGCGCGCCGGTGAGATTGCCCTGAATTCAACAGGTCGCCGACCGGCCGGCTCGCCTGGAGCACCGCCCGTGAACGCGAAGATGCCCGACCTTCGGCTCGAGAAGGCGCCGCCTGTGCAGCGCCTCGAGAGCGTCAATGATCTCTACGACATCGCGTTCAGCGAGGAGGGGCTCGCGAGCGTCGAGGTGCCGTTTGCGCTGCTCGACAGCCTGCCGCTGGTCAACGAGGCGCGGGGGCCGGGGCCGCGGCTCTCCGCGCTTGTCTCCCTCATCCGGCAGCGCGGTTATGTGCCGGAGACGCCCATCATCTGCCGGGTTGGCATGAAGGGGCGCTGGGTCGTCGTCGATGGCGGGCACCGGATTACGGCGGCACGGATCGTGGGCAACGACTTCTGGGCCCGCTTCTTCGGGCGGAAAGTGCAGAACCTGCACTTCCTGCTCTTCACCACGCCGGAGAGCTGGTCGAAGCTGCGCCCGCCAGCCGGCCCTGGCGGTCTCTGATCTTCCCGGCGCTGGCCGGGGGTCCATCGGGCGCGCGGAGATGCTGGATCGTTGAACGCGCCGGTTGCCGGACGGAAGATGAGGGATGACCCGGTGCTCGCAGAACGTCCCGGGTCAAGCCCGGGACGTGGCAGCGGGACTTCTTGCAGCCTCAGCGCGTTTGCCCAACGGCACCCTGGCGGCGACGGATCGCGAGAGCGCCGAGCCCGCCGAGCAGCAGCAGGGCCGAGGCGGGCAGCGGTACTGCGGCGCCGCCGGTGTCATCCACCAGGCTGGCCGAGAGCGAGCTGAAGCCGAAGCGCACGACCTCGATGCCGTCGACGCTCTCGAAGGTCAGGAAGTTGGTGTTCCCGTCTCCGGTGTTGGCGGCGAGGAACGTGGTAAGCGCGGAGAGGCTCGGCAGCTGGTTCACCTGTGGGTCGTCGGCCGGGAAAGTGTCGGCCGGCGCCCGGAGGCCGAGCTGCATCCTGACGGCTTCCGCCGAGCCTGCGTCGGGCCCGTTGACGAAAATGCCCGATACGGCCTCGGACGAGTCGATTGTGAGAGTGTCCAGGCCCGAGTTCTGCGCCAGGACCGAGCCGCCAGTCGCGCTGTAGTTCTGCCCGGCGATGGTAAGCTCGAAGGCCACGAACCGGTCCAGGAGCACGAACTCGTCGGCGTCGTAGATCGCGAAACCGGAGACTGCATCGTTGACGCTGAAGAGTGTCGATACGTTCGCGGTCCCGGCGGTGCCTGTCAGGCTTTCGACCTGACCGGTGAGATCGATCCGAAACTGATCGGCCAGCGCCGTCCCGGCAAAGGCAAAGGAAAGAACGGCTGCAGCCCCAAGCTGAAGAATACGCATCGTCGCCCCCCACAATAACATCGATGCAATTCGATATCATTTTCAGGTGAGAGTTGGAAGCGTGAACCGTCCCCTAGGTCATCTCACGCCTTGAGCCCTAAACGTCGGGCGGCGCGTCGTCCCCTGGCTTGCGTGTCTTCTCGCGGCCTGTGCCTTCCGGGATCTCGACCGAGCCTTCGACCTGCTCGGGCTTCTTGGGTGCAACGCCGCCCTCGGCGCGCATGTGCAGGGGCGGAGCGGTACCGTCCTTGGCCTCGCCCATCCAGATGGTCATGTGCGGGAACGGGATCTCGATGCCGCGCTCGTCGCAGGCCTTCTTGAGCAGCTCGTTGAAGCGCCGCCCGATACCCCATTGCTGACCGGGCCGGGCCTTGATGCGGGCGCGCAGGACCACCGCACTGTCGCCAAGCGACTGGACGCCGAACCATTCGAGGTCCCCGATGATATGGCCGCGCCATTCCGGGTCGTCCTTCATCGCCTTGAAGCAGTCGAGCATCACCTGTTTGCCCGCCTCCGTATCCTCCCGATACGCGATGCCGAGATCGGCCACGTGGTAGGCGAAGCCGCGCATGTAGTTCGACACCATGTCGACCGACGAGAACGGGATGACGTGGAAGGTGCCCTGCAGGTCGCGCAGGGAGACCGAGCGGATCGTCAGCTTTTCCACCGTGCCCGTGGTGCTGCCCACGGTGATGACGTCCCCCACATTGCAGGCGTTCTCGAACTGAATGAAGATGCCGGTGATGATGTCCTGCACCAGCTTCTGCGCACCGAAGCCGATGGCGAGACCGAAGACACCAGCCGAGGCGATGAGCGGTGCGATGTTGATGCCGAGCTCGGAGAGCGAGAACATCGTGGCGATCACCAGGATGGCGATGGTTGCGGCGTTTCGGAGGAGCGTGAGCAGGGTCTGTTCGCGCGACGTCGTGATCCGATAGCCGCGGGGCGTGAGCCGGTATTCGATCCAGCTCGACATTGAGAGCCAGATGACAAAGGCGGCGAGGACGATCAGCATCACGCTCACGAAGGTGGACGCGGCATCGCCGCCCAGCGTGGCGTCGAGCCAGCCCATCACATCGAAGAGCCCGGTGATCTCGGTTGCGGCACCGATCACCGCGAGGAAGACGACGAAGCGCACCACCGAAAGGAAGGCCGGCACGAAGGTGTTGAGCCGTCGCTCGAGGAGCGGCAGCGTTTCCGTCACTTTGCCCGGAAGCTGCACGCCATGCCGGCTTGCCGCCGTGAGCACGCTGACCGCGGCGGAGCCGAGCCCGATCACACCAATCACCTTCAGCGTATCGAGCACGATCGTCGCCACCTGGCCCGTGTTGGCGACCGCGAAGACGAAGAGCGTGAAGAGGTAGGCGATGATCGCATAGGGGAAGAACGGCGCGACAGCGGCAATGACGCTGAGGGTCACGTCGCCCCCTTCCTCGGCGCGGCGTCGGTCGAAATACGCCTTCGGCGCCTTGCGGTTCAGGAGCACGAGGATCATCGAGATCACGAGGAAGGCGACGAAGATCAGCACCGCCGTCGCGCGACCGGTGAAGATGTTGACCACCTCGTTGACGATCGGCACCACGAGCATCAGCCCGTAACCGAGCAGGCTGACGAGCGCTGTCGACCAGACATGCCAGTAGCCTGCCGCCTTGTCGCTGAGCGGGAGCGGACGCAAGCGACCGGCGCTCTGGGCGATCAGCACGCGTATCGCCACCTTGATCAGCTCGACCACGAGGAAGGCGTTGAGGAAGAGCGCCTCATGAATGTCGATCTCGCCAGGCGTGCCCCAGCCGAAAACCGCGAGCCCGTAGCCGACAGCCCAGGCCAGGAGCACCACGCAGATATCGACGAGCGCAGACAGGGTGATGACCGTCAGCTTGCGGAGGTAGGAGCCGTGCTCGGCGTATCGGGCGAGGCGCGACCAGATCGGTCGGGCCATGACGCGGAGCGTGAGAAACGTCGCGAAGGTCGAGAGGAAGGTGATGGCGATGCCGAAGGCAATGTCGGTGAGCCGCTCGGTATCCACGTCGGCGAAACCGCTGAGGCGCCGCTGCGTGGCCATCACACCTGTCGAGAAGCCCTGCAGGGTGTCGAGCAAGTCCCGCACGCCGGCCTGCGTGAGCTCCGCAACCCGTCGGCCAAGGGATAGCCTGCGTGGCGCCGTCTCATCGGCCGCAGCCGCCACCGCCTCCGCCTCGGCCTCTGCTGTGTCGCCTGCGCCGGATGGGTCGCCGGCACCATCTGCGCTGTCCTCTCCCTCTTCCTCCGCGAGCCCTTCGAGCGCGGCGAGGGCGCCGAGCAGCCTGGCCCGGCCTTCAGGGTCCTCGAGCACCCGCCGGAGTGCCTTAAGCTCGTCCCGCTGCTGGCCGGTGCTCGATGGCGCAGTGTCGGTGTTTGCGGGGGCACTGGTCGATGCGCCCGCCGCGGCCGTGCCCGCGTCTGCGGCGCTCCGTTCGATGGCGGCGGATGTCGTCTCCCGCGCATTCGTCGTCGACCCGCCAGCCTGCTTGGCCTGTTAGGCGCGGATGCCTTCGAGAGAGCTGGCAACGCTCGACGGCGTTGAGAGCGGTGCGCTGCCCTGCGACGCGCCCCCCGCCACGGCACCTGCTGGCAGGGCAGGGCGGCGTGTCACGACACCCCGCAGCGCCTCGCTCTGCGTCTCTCCGCTGGCCGCCGCTCCCGCACCACCGGTCGTCTGACCCTCCGCCGGCACCCACGGCAGCCCCGCCGCGAAGAGAAGCGCGATCAGGATTGGGAGAAGTCTGCGCTGCATGATTGGCCTACTTGCGAGCTGCGGGATGCTGTCCGCAACGGTCTAGGCGTCTTCGGTCCGGGGAGCAAAGCGGCGCAAGTCCCACACTTCCGATCGGCGAGCGGTCCGATTGTGCGACATATCGATGAACAGCGTTTCGGCCCACCCTGTACAATCCCCATATGTGGTATCGGAACTCGAGGGCCGGCGCGTGCCGGGGGTTTGGAGGGAACACTGAATGATCGATATCACCGAGAACTTTGCGAGCTTCCTTCCGAGCGTGCTCGCCATCGCTGCCATCGCCTTTGTGGCGTTCGTTGTGATCACCATCATCCGCGCCGTACGGACCGTGCCACAGGGGGAGGAGTGGACCGTTGAACGCTTCGGCCGCTACAGCCGCACGCTCGAGCCCGGGCTGCGCTTCATGGTGCCGCTGATCGATCAGGTCGGCCGGCAGATCAACATGATGGAGACCGTGCTCGATATCGATGGTCAGGACGTTATCACGCGGGACAACGCGCAGGTCCGTGCCGATGCCGTCGCCTTCTACCAGGTGACCGATGCAGCCCGAGCCGCCTACGAAGTGCGCGACCTCGAGCTGAGCCTCATCAACCTCGCGATGACCAACATCCGTTCGGTGATCGGCGCCATGGATCTCGACGACGTGCTCTCCAACCGCGACATGATCAACACGAAGCTGCTGCAGATCATCGACGAGGCGGCAACGCCCTGGGGCGTGAAGGTTACGCGCGTCGAGATCAAGGATCTCAGCCCGCCGCAGGACATCGTGCTTGCCATGGGCAGCCAGATGAAGGCCGAGCGCGAGAAGCGCGCCGAGGTGCTGACGGCCGAGGGCGAGAAGCAGGCGGCGATCCTGAAGGCCGAGGGGCAGAAGGAGAGCCAGATCCGCGAGGCCGAGGGCCGGCGCGAGGCCGCGTTCCTCGACGCCGAAGCGCGTGAGCGCGAAGCGGAAGCCGAGGCGAAGGCCACGCAGATGGTGTCGGCCGCCATCAGTCAGGGTGACGTGCAGGCGATCAACTACTTCGTCGCCCAGAAATACACCGAGGCGCTGGGCGCGATGGTGCAGAGCCCTAATGCCAAGACCATCATTCTGCCCATCGAAGCTTCGGGCATCGCCGGCGCCGTTTCCGGGATTGCGGAGCTCACCGGCGCCCTCCGTGGTGGCGGTGGCGGTGGCACGACAGGCGGCGGCGGGTCTGGCGGCGGCCAGCCCGGTGCCGAGAGCGGTGGCGCGTCGCAGGGCGGCGCACCGCGCGCGGCGCCTGCAGCGTCGAGCGGGCCGAGCATGTCGCTTGGCCCGTGGCGGCAGAACGGCTGACGGACCGGTTTCGCCGATGAACATCCTCGCGTTTCTCGACAACATCTCGCCTTGGTGGTGGGTCGTCCTCGGCCTCGCGATCGGTGCGCTCGAGGTAGCGACGGGGAGCACCTATCTGCTCGGTCCGGCGGTCGCTGCCCTGGCGGTGGCCGGCATCGTCTTTCTCTATCCGGATATCGACGGCGTCATGCAGCTCACCGTCTTCGGCGTGGCGGTGCTGCTCAGTGCCATCCTTGCCTGGCTGGTGACGCGACGCATGAAGCCGATGGGTGGCCTCCGCGGGCTCAACCGCCGCGGCGATGCGCTTGCCGGGCGCATGGCGGAGGTGACGGCCCCCTTCAAAGCCGGCATCGGCAGCGTGAGCGTCGATGGCGTGGTGTGGCGCGCGCGGCTGACGGAGGACGCGGGGCCCTCCGCCGATGAGCCGCTTCCTGGCAGTGCTGTCCGGATATCGGGGGTTGAGGGTGCGACCCTCCTGGTTGAGCCGCAGCGCGGGAATTGACCCAATTTGATCCAAAAAATCGCCTCAATGACTCGCCATCGTGCTCGAGTGTCGAAAAGCTCGCACACATTTCGTAGCTGAGGCGGGCTGAATGAGGGAGTTGCCGGCCGCTCGCTGCCATGCAGCGCGGCCAACCGTCCAAGATGTCGCTGGGGGCGACGGTGCGACGGGGCAGTGCGGTTTTTGAGGGGGGTACACTGAATGAGGATGCAGCTTGGGGCGGCCAGCGTTGCTGCCGTGCTGATTGGTGCGGGCGCGGCCTTTGCTCCGGTGCCTGCGCTGTCGCAACAGATCCAGTGCGGTGGTGACTATCGCGTCGTCGGCGGCGACACGCTCAGCGAGATCGCCGTTCGCGCCTATGGCGCCGGCCGTTTCGGCCCGATCTTCGAGGCGAACCGCTCGCGGGTCCGCACGCCGCAGACCCTCGAGGTCGGCGTTGACCTCTTCATTCCCTGCCTCGATGGCACCGGCAACCCGCTGCCGCGCGGCGTGGGCGCGCCAGCGGCGGCCGCTGCACCGGCGCCTGCAGAGTCCGAGCCCGAAGTCGAGACCGCGAGCCTCGATCCGACGACGAGCCCCACTTTCCTCACGGCGCCTCAGACCGAAGTGGCACGCCTGGCGGCGACCAACGATGTCGCCACGGCCAAGCTTCTCGCGGTGCAGCCGAACGCGCCGTTCGTCGGTCCGAAGCTGCCCGAGGGCGGCATGCTGACGGAGATCGTCCAGCGCGCCCTCCTCCGCGCCCCGGTGCCGATCGAGTTCGACGTGACCTACGAGGGCGGGCAGGACGTGACCGATGTTGCTGCCGGCGGCTTCGATCTCGGCTATCCGGTCGCTCGACCCAATTGCGCCAACCCCGCGGCCCTCGATGATGTGAGCCGGACGCTCTGCCAGGAGTTTG
>JBCBHB010000059.1:0-9293 GCA_038526025.1 Pseudomonadota bacterium | reverse complement strand
TCCGCCAGCTGATGGAGCGCGATGATCTCGACATCCGCCTCCAGGAGCCGACGCTGTATGCGGTCCTGCTCGAGCGTATGGTGCGTCCAGTGCGAGGCGTCGGCTGCCGGGGTCACAAGCGTGACCTCATGGCCTTCCGCGCGCAGCAGTTCCGCCATCACGCCGCCCATGTAGTAATGGTCATCGTCGAAGATCGTGACCGCGCCGTTCGGACGTGCACCCGCCATTACATCATCGGGCGTCAGGACGCATGCGGCGGCGTCACGCGGAATGGGGGCGTGGTTTTCGCGGCCGATGCCTGTTGGGCACCAGCGTGAGCCGGTCGCGATGGCAACATGGTCGGCACCGAACTCCAGCACCTGTTCCGCTGTGAGGCGGCTCTCGAGAAAGGTCTCCACGTTCGGCATCTGGCCGATCTGCCACTCCCGGTAGTCGGCAACGCGCCGCCATTGCGTGAGACCGGGCAGACGCGCTTCCGCATCGACGCGGCCGCCGAGCCGATCGGTCGCCTCGGCGAGGGTCACGTCGTAGCCGCGTTGGCCGAGCGCGCGCGCGGCCTCGAGGCCGGCGGGGCCGGCGCCCACGATGAGCACGCTTTCCGAGGCATGCGCGGGGGCGATGCGCTCCGGGTGCCAGCCCCGGCGCCATTCCTCGCCCATCGTGGGGTTCTGCGTGCAGCGGATGGGGCTGGATGAGATATCGCCTGCCACGCAAATGTTGCAGCCGATGCACTCGCGGATGTCCTCGAGCCGGCCCTCCTCGATCTTCTTCGGCAGGAACGGGTCGGCGATGGAGGGGCGGGCCGCGCCGATCATGTCGAGCCGGCCCTGCCGGATGAGGGCGACCATGGCATCGGGCGAGGTGTAACGGCCGACACCCACCACCGGCTTGGTCGTCACCGATTTCACCCAGGCGACGTAGTCGTCCTGGAAGCCACTGTCGGCAAACCGGGAGGTCTGGCTGTCGTGGCGCCAGTCGGAGATGTTGACGTCCCAGAGATCGGGGTGCTCGGCGAGCATCTCGAGAAAATCGCGCGCCTCGCCGTTTGCCTCCATCCCCGCAGGTCCGGCCAGCTCGTCGACGGCGAAGCGGACGACGACGGCGCAGGTATCGCCCACGGCCTCCTTGGTCTCTTCCAGCACCTCGCGGAAGAGGCGCGCCCTGTTCTCCAGGCTGCCGCCATACTCATCGGTCCGGCGGTTCCGGCGGCGTGACAGGAAGTGCATGAGAATGCTGAGATCGTGCGCCGCGTAGACATAGATCAGGTCGAAGCCGGCTGTCCGGGCCCGCTTCGCGGCATCGATGTGCCAGCGGCGGACATTGCGGATGTCCTCACGATCCATCGCGCGCACCTGCACGGGGTCGGGGTAGTCCACCGGCCGTGCCGAGGGGCCCAACGGGATCTCGCGCGAGTACCGGTTAACGGCAGCAGCGCCGGCGTAACAAAGCTCTGCGCCGGCAAGGGCGCCATGGGTGTGGATGCGGTCGCACATCTTGGCGAAGACGGGGATGTCCCTGTCCTCCCACAGCCGACCCTCGACATAGGGCGTATGCTCGGAGGAGTGGTGGATCTCCATCTCTTCGGTGCAGACGACCGCCCAGCCCCCCTCAGCCTTCACACCGCGCATCTCGGCCATCGAGGAGGGGTAGGACCGGCTCATGCCGTTGCAGTGGGGGACCTGGTAGAACCGGTTCTTGGCGGTGACAGGTCCGATCTTCACCGGCTCGAACAGGATATCGTAGCGCGGGTCGCGCGTGGTGTTGGCAGCCACTTTGTCGTGCCGTGTCATTCCGTAGCGCCCCCGATGGGACCGCGCTTCGGCCCGCAGGTGTTGCAGTGCCGGTCGATGGTGGCGGCGACGGCGCGTGCTGTCGCCTCGCCGCTCAGCCAGGCGCCCGAGCATAGCGACATGAAGCCGCCGCCCACCGCTTCGCCAGCGAAGAAGATGCGCCCGCCGACCGGGGCGGCCAACCTGGCCCGTGCCGCGAAGTGACCGGGTTCGGCGGCCGTGTAGGCGCCCAGCGTGTGCGGGTTCGTTGCCCAGTCGGTCATCAGCCCGCCGGTGAGATGCTTGCGCACGTCCGAGCCCAGCATGCTCACGAGCTCGCCGGTGGCAAACTCGATGGCGGCGTCCGCGCCCGCGCGCGAAAGCTCCCAGCCGAAAGCGCCGCCCACGAAGCCGACAAGAAGCGGCTGGCCGAAGGGGCGCGTGAGGAAGAAGGCGGCCTCGGCCGGCATCTCGGAAGGTACCTTGTAGGCGAGCCAAGCGTTCTCCGAGAGGCCGAAGCTCTCGCCATCCGTCCGCAGCGCGATCTTGGTGAGCAGGCCCATCGGGAGCGTGTCGACCGCCTCCGCCGTCTCGCCGGGCAGTGCGGGGGCGAAGCGGATGGCGCCCGAGCGGAGGACGCCGGTCGAGACGGTCACGATGCAGGCCCTGGCCCGCAGCGTGCCGGCGGCCGTCTCGACTGCGACACCGTCACCAGACCAGTCGATGCCGGTGACGGGCGTGGACAACTTGACCGGCAGACCCTGTCCGGCCTCCGCCACAAGGGTGCCGAGGCCTTCGGCCAGCAGGTAGTCGGTGTCGTACTCCTCATAGGCGTTGAAGTCGGCCGTCGAGAGGTCGACGAAGTCCACGCCGTGGTCCATCGCGCCGATCCAGCTCTGCACGGTGCCCGTCCAGTCGAGCCCCGGCGGGATCACCGACGCTGCGGGAACGTCGCGATCATCGGCGTCCTCGAGCGCGTCTTCGATCTTGCCGTAGGTGCTCCAGTAGGCCCGGCGTTCGCTGACAGTTGCTCTTCGGTCGCCGACATAGACGGCCTCGGAAGGGTCGCTATGGTCGACCAGCGTGTAGCCGCGCTCGCGCGCAAGCTCGGTCAGGGCGAGGTCGTCTGGGCCTTGCAGCCAGGCGCATCCATGATCGAAGGGCAGCCCGAGACGTGCGCTCTCGGTGAAGGCGCGCCCACCGATGCGTGCCGCCGCCTCGAGGATGACGACCGACTTTCCGGCGGCCATCAGCGTCCGTGCGGCGGCGATACCGGCCGCGCCCGCGCCAACGATCACGACATCGGGGTCGGAGGGGAGTGCTGCGCGCACCGACGGTCCGGCGCTTGCCGCAAGCATTGCAGCGAGCACGGCGCGGCGTGACGGGCTTCGAGGTGAGCTGCTCATGCAGAAGCTCCGATGCGCGGCGTCGCAGGCGTCTCGATCTCGCCCGGCCATGCGGAGAAGGCGTGCGGGAAGACCGAGCGCAGATAGCTGTGCAGCTGCGCCTTGGCCTGCCGCCGATCCAGCCAGCCGGGATAGAGCAGAATGCTCAGCCAGAGACCGTCGGCCAGGCTTTCGAGGTTGCTGGCAATATCCTCTGCGGGAACGCTGACATTCTCACGATCGCGCAGCGCCTCGCACATCCTGGTCACCGTGTCGGTCCGCTCGTTATCGAAGGATGCGATCTTCGCGCGATAGACGTCGCGGTGACGCGCCTCGCCGAAGAAGGCGAACCACACGGCGATGCGCGTGTGGTTGCAGGTGCTGGGATGGAAATGGGCATCCATCACGGCGGCCAGCTTCGCGGCGGGATCGAGCGCGCTGTCCTCCAGGCTCTCCACCCACCGGCTGCGATGTTCCTCCGCGAGGTAGACAAGGGTTTCCTGCAGCAGGTTCTCCTTGCTGCGGAAATGAAAGCTGACGAGGCCGAGCGAGAGCCCGGCGCGGCGTGTGACCTCCGCCATGGTCGTGCCGCTGAGGCCGTTCTCGGCAATGCACTCGATCGTCGCTTCGATGAGCTGCTGTCGTCGCACGGCGCGCGATGCCGTGCGCGGACGCTTTTCGGCGAATGATGTGGTCATCGGTGTGCTCTTCAATCGGCGTCAAGCAAGACCATGGAGTCGTCGGCCCAGCTCAACCATACGGGACGACCCTTGTCGGCTTCGCTCAGCCAGCCGGAAACATGGTTCTGGGCGGAAACGGCGACCGGTCTCTCCGTGCCCGGGAGGCGCACGAAGAAATGGCTGCGCTCACCCAGATATGCAATGTCGTCGAGCCTGCCTTCGACAAGGTGCGCGTCGGTCTGCGGCCGGTCGGGCGAGAGAACGAGTTTCTCTGGCCGGATCGCAACGCAGATGCGCCGGCCTGCCGTAAGGCCGGGGAGCGTGGCGGGCACCGCGATGCCGCCAAGGCCCTGCACTTCCAGATCGGCGCGACCGTTCACGCGGTTCCCGACTGTCCCGTCGAAGAAGTTCATCGTGCCGATGAACGAGGCAACCTCACGGGTTCTCGGCCGCTCGTAGAGGCCGTTCGGCGTGTCGATCTGCAGGGCGCGCCCGCCCGACATCACGGCGATGCGGTCCGAGAGTGTCAGCGCCTCCTCCTGGTCGTGGGTGACGAAGACGAAGGTGATCCCGACAGTGCGTTGCAGGGCCCTGAGCTCGAGCTGCATTTGCTCGCGCAGCTGCTTGTCGAGCGCGCCGAGCGGCTCGTCGAGGAGGAGCACCTTCGGCCGCAGGATCAGTGCGCGGGCAAGCGCGACGCGCTGCCGCTGTCCGCCAGAGAGCTGGTTCGCCTTCCGGTCGCCGTAACCGGGCAATTTGATGAGGTCGAGCATTTCGTCGACCATCCGTGTGCGCTCGGCCTTCGGAAGCTTCTGCTTTCGCAGGCCGTAGGCGATGTTCTCGCGCACGTTGAGATGCGGGAAGATCGCGTAGCTCTGGAACACCATGTTGACGGCTCGGTGGTTGGGCGGCACCGCCGACATGGGCTGTCCGTCGATGTAGATCTCACCTTCCGTGGGGCTCTCGAACCCGGCGAGCATGCGAAGGAGCGTGGTCTTGCCGCAGCCCGAGGCGCCGAGGAGCGAGAAGAACTCTCCGTGTCCGATCTCCACGTCGATACCGTCCACGGCGCGAACGGACCCGAAGCGCTTGGTGACGTTGCGGATGGCGATACAGGGCTCGATGTTCATGTCTCTTCCCTCCGGATGCTCCCGCCCGCGCCCGGTCGCGCAAGCCACAGGCTGACAAAGACCATGGCGAAGGAGATCGCGATGATGATGGTGGAGAGCGCGAGAACCGCCGGCAGCCGCTCGGGGAAACGCAGCTGGTTCCAGATGTAGATCGGCAGCGTCGGCTCGGTCCCCGCGAGGAAGAACGCCATGATGAACTCGTCGAAGGAGATCGTGAAGGTGAGCATCAGGCTCGCCAGGATCCCGGGCAGAACCATCGGGAACGTCACGCGCCAGAACGTCCACCACGCGTTCTCGCCCAGATCGGCCGAGGCTTCCTCGATCGAAGCGTCGAAGCCTTCGAAACGGGGGATGAGCGTGGCGACGGCGAAGGGTGTGCACACCAGGATATGACCGAGGCCGACGGTGAAGAGGGAGAGCGAGATGCCGGCCCTGTTGAGCAGGATGAGGAGGGCGACGCCGAAGATGATGCCAGGCACGACGAGCGGGAGCATCATGAAGCCAAGGAGCGGGCCCCTGCCGGGCATGCGATACCGCGTGAAGGCTTTCGCGGCGAAGACACCCAGCCCCGTCGAGATCACCGCCACAACGGCGCCCAGGATCACACTGTTCCAGAGCGCGGCCCACATGGGTGCCGCGTCCCAAAGCTGACCGTACCATTCGGTGGTGAAACCCTCGATCGGGAAGGCGAGATAGGTCGAAGAGCTGAAGGAGAAGAGTGGCAGCAGCAGGAGCGGCGCGTAGAGGATCGCCACGAATGCCCAAGCATAGGCCCTGAGCGCTGGATGGGCGCGACCGGCGACGGCGGCGGGCGTCATGCCCGGACTCCGAAGGCCACGCGGTTGGTGAGCTTGACCACGGCGAAGATGGCCGTCACGGAGATCATCATCACGATCGCCAGGGCGGCACCCATGGGCCAGTTGTTCGCGGCGCCGAACTGAAGCTGGATGAGGTTGCCGATCATCAGCCCGTCGGGGCCGCCCAGAAGCGCCGGCGTCACATAGTCCCCAACCGTCGGGATGAAGATCAGGAGCGACGCTGCGACGACGCCCGGGAGGGAGAGCGGCAGCGTGATGCGGAAGAAGCGTTCCCAGGGCCCGTCGCCAAGATCGGTGGCAGCTTCGAGCAGGCTCCGGTCGATCTTCTCGAGGCTCACATAGATGGGCAGGATCGCGAAGGCGGCCCATGCATGGGTGAGCGTGATGATGACGGCGGTCTGGCTGTAGAGCAGGAACTCCAGCGGCTGATCGATCAGGCCGATGCCGGTAAGGCTGGCGTTGATCATTCCATTGTAGCCGAGCACGACCTTCCAGGCGAAGACGCGCAGGAGGTAGCTCGTCCAGAACGGCAGCGTCATCAGGATCAGCCACAGCGTCTTGTGCCGCTCGACGTGGAACGCAACGTAGTAGGCCATGGGGTAGCAGAGGACGACGGTGATGACCGTCGCCGCCGCAGAGATCCAGATGGAGCGCTCCAGGAGTGCTGCGTAAATGGGCTGGGTCGCGATCGCCTCGTAGTTCGCGATCGAGAGGGTCGTGTCGAATTCGAAGCCCGCGGGTCGCCAGAAGCTCATCACGACGAGCACGATGAACGGGAGCGCCATGCCCGCCGCCATGACCAGCAGCGCAGGAGAGAGCAGCGCGTAGCCGCGCAGCACCTCGTAGCGCTGGAGGAGACCAGCAATCCGGTTCGACCGGGCAACCGTCTCCTGCGCGGCCGGGCGGAAGGCGGGTGAACTCGCCACCTCGGTCATTTGAAAGTTCCCTCAGAAGAGATCCGGACCTGGACGGTTTCCACCGCCCGGGTCGCTGGAGCAGTGCGGCTCAGAAGCCGGCCTTGATCTGCTCGAAGAGGGCGTTCATCCGGCTCTCCCATTCCTGCGACTGCGGGGTTTGGAAGTGTCCGGCGCTGAGGATGTCGAACGGCTTGTCGCTCAGGCCGAGTTCCGCGAGCCGTTCTGCGCTGAACTCCTGGAACGACTTCTTGTTCGAGTGGCCGTAGCCGTAGTCGTTGATCAGGAACTTGCCTGTCTCGACGCTCAGCATCGAGTCGACGAGGTCGTAGGCCGCGTCCACGTTCGGCGCGTCCTTGTGGATCATCGCGCCGCAGACCCAGGTCAGCGCGCCTTCCTTCACCTTGGCGAACTTCGCCGGAATGCCCTCGGCCTGAAGGCTCACCGCGGTCTCGTTCCAGGTTAGTGCCGCGGCAAGTTCGCCGGAGGCGAGAGCCTGCTCCAGCGACGTGGTATCGTCGGTGTACATGCGGATAAGCGGGCGCTGCTCGCGCATCACGGCTGCGATTTTGTCGAAGGCCGCGTCCGTCGCGATCTCGTCGAACGGCACCCCTGCCTTGATCGCGCCGCACCACCAGGTGTCACCGCCCGAGGCGAGGCAGGCGAGCCGGCCCTTGTATTTCGGGTTCCAGAGCATGTCCCAGCTTTCTTCCGCCCCTTCGAGGTCGTAGAGATCGGTGCGGTAGGTGACCGAGGTCTGCCCCCAATCCATCGGCGCCATGTAGTAGCTGCCGTCGACGTTGTTGCCCGGCAGGTCGTAGAGCTCGGGCATCAGGTCGCCCCAGTTCGACAGGCGCGACGTGTCGAGCGGCTGGAACAGGCCCGAGGCGATCCAACGGGGCACGCCCTGATTGCAGGGGTGGGAGACGTCTACGACGAAGCCCGCGCGCATCTTTGTGAGGGCCTCTTCCGAGCCGCCGAAGGTTGTGAAGTTCGGCAGCGCGCCGTGCTTCGCCTCGTAGTAGGTGAAGAGCTCGGGAATGTCGTAGCCGCCCCAGGTGAAGTAGGTGGCCTGCTCGCCATCGGCCGCGCGGGCCATTCGGGCGGGCACGGGCAAGGTGACCATCGCCACGCCGGCGCCGAAGAGGGAGCGGTTGAAGGCACGGCGGCTTAGCTCGCCGGTCCGTACGGCGTTCATTTGGTCGACGACATCCATGGTTCGGATCCTCCTACGCTGGTGCGATGCGCCCTGTAATCGGTCTGTGTCGTTCATTGTCATCCAGTTCGGTGCGCTTCTCGGCACTTGACTGAATGGCCGTTCAGTCAACTGGGCATTGACATCCGTCCAAGGTCAAGCGCGATATTGACTGGAAGTTGCGCGCAAACGATCCAGCGAGACTTTTGGTTGCGTTTACGGGTGGCGATTGCACAAGATTCGAGCAGAGCATGGTGATCCGATGATCGAGAAGATGGGCGTCCAGCCGGTTCCACACTCGGACAGTGCGGGGACAGGCCTGGCTGAATGGGAGGCCATGGATCCCGATTCGCTGGTGTCGGGCACGCCCGTGCAGCGCGGCTGGCTGGCGGATGAAGACCCGGCCACAGGCTATCTTGCGGGGGTTTGGGACTGCACCGCGTTCGTGGACGAGCCGGGCAACTACGGTGTCGATGAATTCATGCTGCTGCTTGAGGGCAGCGTCGTCATGAGGCTGCCGGACGGAAGCGATGTCACGGTCGAGGCCGGAGAAGCCTTCGTCGTTCCGAAGGGTCTGGCGTGTCAGTGGTCGCAGCCCGGCTATGTGCGCAAGGTCTTCATGATCGTCGATGATCCGGTGGCGGATGGCCCCACAAACCCATCGCTCTCGCGCATCACCAAGCCGCCACTCGGTGCACGCCCGTTGGCGGACGCGGTCGCCTGCAGCGAAACCTACTTCGAGAGCGCCACGGGCAAGATGACGGTGAGCGTGATGACCCACGCCGGAGGAGTGACCGGCCAAAGTACGTCGAAGGCACACCAGCTCTTCCATGTCCTGGAAGGCAGCGTGACGATGGTCGATGGCGGGCAGGAGACGCGCTTCGGTGCGGGCGAGACAGGCTATATCCGCGCCGGCACGACGCTCACCCGACGCTATGCAGCTGGCACACGAACCCTCGAAGCGGTCTACGCGCCCTGATCTGCAGTCGGCAGGTCTTCCCAGCACGTGAAGACCGGGTCCTTCACCATTGCCAGGACACGGGCGTGGACGCGCGCCGTTGGCTGCGTCTGCGCATCGATGCGGGCATAGGCGGCGTCCGATTGCGCTTGGTCGCGGAAGTTCATCACCGTGAAGTAGCTCTGCGTTCGACCATCGTCGGTATCCAAGGGGGAGGTCGCGCGCCTTGCAGCCAGCGCGCTCACGGAAACGATGAGATCAGCCGCGATGAGATCGTCGGCCAGCGCCTGCCACGCCTCCGCAAACTCCCGCTCCGTTCTCCCGGACGCCAGGTCGAAAGCGCTCAGCATATGAAACATCGAGACGCCTAGCCGCCGTTCGAGAAGTCGGCTGCAACCTCGTTCACGGCGTCCTCGATGATGTCGAACATCGCGTCGATCTCGG
>JBCBHB010000058.1:0-9296 GCA_038526025.1 Pseudomonadota bacterium | reverse complement strand
GCGCCAGGAGTGGCTGCCCGTGGCCGGGTCCCGCGCCTCGCAGAAGACGGCATCGAAGCCCAACAAGTCGAAGCCCAACAAATCGAAGCCTGGGAAGGCGAAGCGATGACGCGCAACGGCATCCACGCCCGATCCCATGGAGCCGCAGAGTTCGCTTGGCGCCGGCCCCCAGGACGCCGTGCAAGTGAGGGCGGAGGACTGACACTGTGACCGTCGGAAGCTTCTTTGCTGCGTGCGTGCGCCGTTCGACATGGTCATCGGGCTGGACGGCCTTCCTGCGCGAGGAGAGAGGCTCCTACAGCGCCTGGAATCTCTGCTTCCTTGCGCTCATCGCGATGCTCGGCGGGTTCGCCGTCGATGTGTCCAACGCCTACCGGCACCGGGCGATGCTGCAGGCGACGCTGGACACTGCTGCCTCGGCCGCGGTCATCGACCTGCCGGATGTCGACGCGGCGATCGCCAGCGGCCTCGCCATTGCGCGCGAGAACCTGGACCCGGCGATCTTTGGTGAAAGGGCCATCACGGCCGGCGATATCGAGTTCGGCTTCTGGGATCCCGACACCGGCAGTCCGGCATCCGCGTTCACGCCCACGGTGGAGAACGCGAATGCGGTTCGCATGCGGATGGCCACGGAACAGGCGCGCGGCAACGCCGTCAGCACGCTGGCGCTTCGGGCCTTCGGGCATCCGAGCTTCGACATCTCCGTGGAGTCGACGGCGGTGATGGTCGGCGGGATCCAACAGTGCCCGG
Organism: Pseudomonadota bacterium; assembly: GCA_038526025.1. Taxonomy (GTDB): domain Bacteria; phylum Pseudomonadota; class Alphaproteobacteria; order Rhodobacterales; family Rhodobacteraceae; genus Thermohalobaculum. Next base: position 8,546 of record JBCBHB010000058.1, on the reverse strand, counting down.
CCGGCTTCCTCTCGCGCGGTGCGATCACCGTGAAGGTGAACAACTCCTACAAGAACACCTGCATGCACGGGGCCTTCCGGCAAAATTCCCTGGGCAACCGCATCGTGCCGGACGGTTTCGCCGTCAGCATGGAGAGCGGCAACACTGTCGATCCGAGCGACAGCATTGTCTCCATGCCCGATCCGAGCACCCAGTTCGTCGATGGCGGCGGGAATGTGGGCGTTGCGGCGCCCTACAACGAAGACGGGGTCACCAATAACGCGAGCGCGGTCCACGAATCCGTGAAGGTGCCCCTGCTCGTCGATCAGCTCTACTGCACGCGCGTGAAGGAGCGGGGCTCGGTCCAGACCAGCGCGGATACCCTCGATGCGGTCGACCTGCTGGCGGCCGATGACTGCAACTACGGGACCCCCGGCAGCGGCCTCTTCGGCGTGTTGGCGGAGAAGGTCGCGATCAGCGCCGATCTGGTGCCGGACTGGACGGGGAGCAATTTCGAGCTCGAGCCGATCACGACCTGGGATCCGACAGGCTACGAGCTTGGCCGGCGCTACGTGATCGACGGAGATGTCGTAATCTCGAAGGACGTGGTCGGGGGACCCAAGGGTTGGCTAGAGAACGTGATGATCCTGGCGACCGGCACCATCACAATTGAGGGCAACCTCAGCCTACGAAACGTCGTCCTCTTCTCGCGCTACGGCAACATCGAGGTCTCGTCGAATGTCGGGATCGGCGACGACTTCTGCGCAAGTGGTGGCGGCGAGGTCTACCTGCTGGCGAACCAGGTCGATTTCAGTTCGAACAGCCCCATGGACGGGGTCATCGTCGCAGCGCTCGACCAGATCAACATCGCCTCCAACGCCACCAGCAAGAAGAAGCCGTCGCGCGGCGTTTCGATGGAAGCGGGGGCGCAGATCGATCTGAGCAGCAACAACAGCTGGCAGAGTTGCGGCGCGCAGTTGCCGGCGCTCTATGCGCCGCTCGCTGCCGATTTGCTTGCAGTTCATGACGCAGCACTCACCATGCTGGTCGAATGAACGCTGGCGGCGGAACAGAGCAGGCGCCTAGGGGTGCGGGGCTCGGGCGCGCCCTGCAGCGCTTCGCCGCTGATGACGAGGGCGGCATGTCGCTCGAGTTCGTCCTCTGGTTCCCGGTCTTCACCCTTACCCTGCTCGCCGCGCTCGATGCATCCTTCTACTTCATGACGCATGCCCAGATGTGGAACGCAGCCCGGGCCACGGCACGCAACATGGCCGTGGGCAGCATCGACACCCAGGTCGAGGCGCAGGCCTACGCCATGCAGTTTCTGCCCACCCATGTGAGCTTCACCATCACCACGGACTTCGAGCACAGCGCCGAGCGGATGAAGCTGCGGATCGCCGGCGACACGGACGATATCGGCCTCTTCGGCATCATGTCGGCCCTCTCCGGCCGGGAACTCGTCACGCAGCTCGTGGTCTGCAAAGAGATACCGGATGGCTCCTCCGGCGAAGGAGCGGCGATCTGACTTGTGAAGAGACAGCATGGAATGGGGCTGCTTCGTCGCGCCGCTTGAACGACCCGGAGCACGCCCGGCGTCGGGGCGCTCGGTGATGCAGGAAACCGGGCGCTCACTTCGTACCCTGTTGCTCGTGGCGCTCGCGCTCGTCGCGCTTTGGGCGACGGATGTGAAACCGGTGAAGGAGCTGCGGGCGAACGGCTTCGACCTGTTCCAGGGTGTCTCGCCCGAGCTGAGCGCGGAGACGGCGTTCTCGGTGGTCCATATCGGCGAGCCCAGTATCGCAAGCGTCGGCCCCTGGCCGTGGCGGCGGGACGAGATCGCCACGATCGTTACACGTCTCTCCGAGCTGGGCGCGAAGGCCGTGGTCCTGAACCTCATCCTGGATGCGCCGGACCGCATGTCCCCCGCCTCCGTCGAAGAACGGCTCCTGCAAACCCCGGACGCCGCGGGTCTGTCGGATCTGCGCGCCTCGCTGATGCGGCTGCCCGATCCCGACAGCGTTCTGGCATCGGCGATGCGGCGCGTTCCAACCGCCTTGGCAACCTCCGTGCTGGTGCGATCTCCGGACGTGCCGCAGCTTGGCATGCCCTTCGCCTTCGACGTGCCGCCACCGCCGGGAACAGATATTCGACGGTTCCGCGGCGCGATCCTGGCCATGCCGATCCTGCGGGACGCGGCCGTGACCGAGGGGGCGATCAACCTTCTCCCCGAGCATGACAGCGTGCTGCGCCGGGCCCCGCTATTCTTCGTGGTGGACGACGTGGTCCACCCCACCCTACCCGTCGCCGCCTTGCTCGCGGCCGGAAGGGACGTGCAGCTTTCCATCGGCCCCCGCACCGACACACGGCTGAGCATCGATGGCGGGACCAGAACCGGCGATGGGGAGGGCGTGGTCTGGCTAGACTTCGGACGCGTCAGCAAGATCCCGGTTCTGGAGGCGAGCGGGCTTGGCGACGCCGCGCGGGCTCAGATCGACGGTCGGATCGTGGTGCTGGGGCTGCGGGCCGCGGGGCTCTCGCCAAGCTTCAGGTTGGCGAACGGCCGGCTGGCGAGCGGCCCGGAAGTCGTCGCGACGATTGCCGATGCCCTCGATGTCGGCAGCATGCTCAATCGTTCCTGGCCGGTCACCTGGGCGGAAGCGGGCTTCACGCTCGTTGGTTCGATGTTGGTGGCGGCGGCATGGTTGCATCTGGCACCGGCCGCGGCGCTCATGGGTACGCTGGCGCTCTGTCTTTTCTGGGCGGCCGTCGTCGTTGCTGCGCGGCTGAAGGCCGGCCTTCTCCTCGACGCCATCTCGCCCCTGGTTTTCTGGGCCGTGCTCGCGGCCACGGCGTTGACGAGCCGTGCAGTGGAGCTCTGGCGCGCGCGGGCGGAGCTCATTGCAGCGCTTGAGGCCCGAACGATCGCGGCCGAGGCGGCAAGCGATGCAAAGACACGTTTCCTGCGCGAGATGAACCACGACCTTCGGACACCGCTGAACGCCATCCTGGGCTTCTCCAGCGTCATCTCGAAAATGCCGAAGGAATTCTTCACGCCCGAAAACGGCGTGGAATATGCCAAGACCATCAGCTCCGCCGGCAACCTGATCCTCGGCCTGTCGGAGCGCGCCCTCCAGGCCGCCAAGATGTCTTCCGAAGAGGTCGAGCCGATCCTCGAGAATGTCGATGTCCGGGAGATCGTCGAGGAGGCCGCGCTCATCATGAGCACGCAGCGCGAGAGGGCCGCCACCATCGAGCTCAGCATCGATCGCGCTTCGATGCCGATGCGCGCGGACCGCACCTACTTCCTCGAGGCCGTCCTCAACTTGCTCGAGAACGCCATCCGACACGCCCAGGGCACGGACGAGATCATCCTCGCCGCCAAGCGCCAGGAGGGAAACACGGTCACGATCGACGTGCTCGACCGAGGCCCTGGCATCCGCGATGAGCTGCGGCGCGCGGTGGGCACGCCCTTTATCCCGGGCAGGTCCGAGCAGGACGGTGTCCGCAGCCCGGGCCTCGGGCTCTACATCGTCAAACGGTTCGCAGACATGCATGGCGGCATCCTGGAGCTCACGAACCGACCCGCGGGTGGACTGCGCGCCCGGATCAAGCTCTCGCTGCTGGAGGCGGAGGCCGACACACCGGTGAGAGACAAGCAGGACCCGGTCCGATCCAAGGTCGCTGAGGCCGAGGCTTCCCGCCTCTGAGCAGCATCTCTCGGCCCGGCGAGCATCCCCGATCTCTCCGCAGCGCGAGGCCCGGCCGGGGTTGCATCGGCGGCGGGCTGGGGCGAAGCAGCAACGCATGCACAACGTCACCCTCTATCCCTTCTCCGAAGCGCATATCGACGGCGCTCTCGCTCTCTCCGCAGCGGCGGGCTGGCCCCACGGGCGGCGTGACTGGGAGATGCTTCTGCCCATGTCCGAAGGTCACGTGGCGGTCGATGGGGACCGTGTGATCGGGACCGCTCTCCGCTCGAATTTCGGCACCTGTTTGTCCACCCTCAACATGGTGCTGGTGGCGGAGGAGCGGCGCCAACGGGGCATCGGCAGGGCCCTGGTCGAGGCTGTGATGACAGGGGCGCGTACGCGCAGCTGGCGGCTCATTGCGACCGCTGCCGGGCGCCCGCTCTACGAGCGTCTGGGCTTCGTAACCATCGGCGAGATCAAGCAGTTTCAGGGCGTGGTGCAGGCGCCGCCCCCGGCCGCCCCGATCATGGCAGCGCGTCGCGAGGATCTCGACGCCCTGCGCGCTCTCGAAGCGCATAGCTTCGGTGCCGAGCGTGCGCGGCTCACCGATTGGCTGATGGCGAACGCGACACTCGCTGTGCTCCGCGGGAGGGACGGCGCACCGACCGGCTACGCCGCCAGGCGCCCCTTCGGACGGGGACAGTTGATCGGGCCGGTTGTTGCGACAAACCCCGAAGATGCCGGCGCCCTGATCAGCCAGCTGTCGAAAGACCTTCAGGGCGTGTTCCTGAGGCTCGACATCACCGATGAGCGCCTGAGCCCCCTGCTCCGCCAGCTCGGCCTCGACCACGTGACCACCGCACCGGTCATGCAGCGTGGTCCCGCAACGGGAGCCAAGACCCGTTTCGCCATCGCCAGCCAGGCCCTGGGTTAGGCGGACGAGCGCCTATGACGGTCGGTCGACCGCGGCGCCGGGATGGTCGCTGCCCCAAACGCGCCTCGCATCCTGCGCGACGAGGCGATCCTGCAACCGATCCAGGAGCTCGAGGGCGCGCGCCTCATCGGCAGTCTGCGCCATGGCGCGGTCGAAGGCTTGCCGGACCGATCTCGGTCGCCAGGGCAGCATTGCACCGGCCAGCCAGCTGCGCAGCGGCGCCGGCAGCCGGTCGAACTCACGCATCGGATCCTCGGCGCGCCGCCGCTTTCGCAGGGTCGTCGACCCACGGTTTCCGTGCATCAGCATTCCTCGTCGGGGTCGAAGATCGGGTCGACGACGAGGACGAAGCGCGTCTCACCCGTGCCCTCGATGGGCGGCGATCGGTGCAGAAGACCCGAGCGCGGCGTCTCGGGCCATTGCGTGCCCCGAAGGATGATCGGCGACCCGGTCGCGACGGTGAAGATCCGTCGCGGATCGGCCCCGTCGGTGGAGACCCCATACTGCGTGCCGGTGCCGCGATAGGTGCAGACGAGGCGTGCCGTGACCGCGTCGAGATGGAACTTCCGGCAAGCATTGTTCGCCACCACATCGAGGCGCAGGCGGATGAACGGCGCGTGGACGAGCCGGACAAATGCCGTGCAGAGCCGCTGGATATCCCCCACAAGCCAGGCCCGCTCGTCGCCGGCCGGCACGTGCTGCTCGTCGAAGAGATCGAGCAGGCTGGCAGCCGCCTCCTCGGGCAGCAGGATCATTCGTGCGCGCGGCAGCTCATCCGGTTGCAGCGCGTCGACCCATGCCTGGAACTCTAGGTCCGGTTGGCGGCGCCAGATTGCGGCGGCGCACCCTGGATGGTTGATGGCAGCAAGATCTTCGCACCGGTCTGCAACGCCCACGCCAATCGCCGCATCGACCACAGTTTCCCGCACCAGATTCATTGCTCGCCTCGCATGATCCCAGACGGTCACCCACCGCCGTCATTATGATGTTACGTTATAACATACTATGCCCGTCAACCCGTTCCATCAGAGGCGCGGTCAGGCGCTGGGTTTGGGGTGCGGACACGGGGGCACCGCCGCGGGCTGAAGGCTTCACGGGCAACCGGGAGTGATTCAGCGAAGCTGCGTCTGGTCAGGTGCCGGAAAACACCGTTCGTCCGGCCACGATCGTTGTGTCGACGCGCGGCAACGTCTCCTGAGAGTCGTCAACCACAACCACATCGGCGCGTTTTCCGGCGCTCAACACACCGCGATCGGCGAGCCCCGACGCCTCTGCCGCGTTCTTCGAGACAAGCGCCCACGCCTCCGGCAGCGCCAACACGCCGTCGCGCACCAGACGGAACGCGGCGTGCAGGGGCGCCGGGTAGTAGTAGTCGGAAGCGAGCACGGTGCAGAGCCCGTCAGCCACGGCGGGCGTCGCATTGATCATGCCGTTATGGCTGCCGCCCCGCAGCACGTTCGGCGCGCCCATCACCGTATGCTCGCCCGCAGCGCGCGCCGTCTCCGCCGTCTCCCGATTCATCGGAAATTCCGATGTCACGGCGCCAAGCGCGCGGAAATGGAGGCGCTCGGCGGCCGTCCGCTCGTCATGCGCCAGCAGCACAACGCCGGCCGCCCGCGCCGCCGTCGCCAGGCGCTCCACGGCGGCGGGTACCTGATCCCGCCTGCCCCACTGCGCTTCCACCATGGCGTCGTACTCCGCGATGCTCACCCCCGCACGCTCGGCGTGCTGGGCGGTCTTCCGCGCAACCGGTGCCTTCTCAACGGTCCCGGTCGTATGGTCGTTGAACGCGAGAATGGGGCGCGGCTCGAGGGAGAGCCAGGCTTCCACATCCTCCACCGCCTCCAGCGCGAACGTCTCCCACCGGATATGCAGGCGCGTATCGCAGCCAAGGACGGGTCGGATCGACGTCAGCGCATCCACCAGTTCGCGGGCGTGATCGAGGCTCCTGAGCCCCGGCTCCCAGGAGACGGTGATGCCATGGAAGGCGGTCGTGATCCCGTTGGCAACAAGCTGCCGGTCGGTGTCCAGGAACGCGATGTCGCTGCGGATCATCGTCCGCGGCCGTGGCATCACCTGCCGCTCGAAACCATCGCCATGGATATCGACGATCCCGGGCAGCACGAGCTTACCGTGCGCCTCGATCCGCCGGGCGCTGGCCGGCGTCTCTTCCACGAAGCCGGCGATCCGGTTGCCCGCAACAGCCAGTCGGCCATGCCGCAGGCCCTCAGGCGTCAGCACCCGGTCGCTCTCGACGACCAGCGTGATCTCGTCCGTCGTGTCACGCATCGCGATTCCCCGTGTCGTCGTCTGGAGTGTCATCATGGCGTCGCGGCGCCTTGTTAACGGAACGCTAAAGCGTGAACCACCAACAACGAGGTCGACCCCATGATCCGTAAGCTTGTTGCCGCCGCTCTGCTCGCGGCCCTGCCCGCCATCGCTCAGGCCGAAGAGGTCAAGTTCGCCGTGACCGATGTTGAGGGCCTCGAGGCGCTTCAGCAGGAGTTCGGCGCGTTCGAAGCGGCTCTCGAGAAGGCGACCGGCCTCGATATCGCGCTGTTCCCGGTGAACTCGCGCACTGCCGCGGTTGAGGCGATGAAGGCCGAGCAGGTCGACTTCGTCCTGACTGGCCCCGCGGAGTACGTGGTGATCGAGGCACTGACCAACGCCAAGATCGTGGTGGCCTGGCAGCGGCCGGACTATTTCGCCCAGATCGTGGTGCTCGCCGATGGGCCCATCAAGTCGGTCGAGGATCTCAAGGGCAAGACGGTAACGTTCGGCTCCGTCGGTTCCACCTCCCAGCATCTCGGCCCGGCGCAGGCGCTCACCGATATGGGCCTCGGCTACGGCAGCGACTACGACGTACAGATCATCAGCCGAAACGTGGCGGTCGAGGCGCTGATCCGCGGCGATATCCAGGGCGTGGGCATGAATTTCGGCCACCTCCAGCGCGTGCGCGGCGCGTTCCCGGACACGGCCTTCACCGTGGTCGCCCGCGGCCGCGACCTGCCCAACGACATCCTCGTGGCGCGCGAGGGCGTGGATAAGGCGACCTTCAACGCGGTGCGCGATGCCTTCCTCAACGATGGCGCCATGCTGATGGAAGCGGTGCTGAAGGGCGAGGATAACCAGAAGTACAAGGGCGGCTTCTTCCTCACCTCGGTCGACGACAGCGACTACGACTACGTGCGCTCCATGTACCGCACCATCGGCGTGGAGAGCTTCGACAGCTTTGTCGGCGATTGATGCGACGCTGTGCGGGGCTTCGGCGGATCGCCGGAGCCCCGACCGGAAAGAAGTGCCGATGACAGCGCCGGTGATCGTGACAGAGGGCCTGAGCAAGGCCTATCGCCCCGGCTCCCCAGTGCTTGACGGGATCGACCTTACCCTCGCGCCCGGCGAGCGGATGGCGCTGATCGGCGCCAATGGCTCCGGCAAGTCGACGCTGATGCGCTGCCTGATCGGGCTGGTGCCCATCTCGGGCGGGTCTGTCAGCCTCTTCGGTCACCGTTTCACCGAAAGCCCTGCCCCATCGGTCCGCGCGGCGATGCGGCGGCGCATCGGCTTCGTGTTTCAGGACCACTCCCTCGTGCGCCGGCGCACCGTGCTGTCGAACGTGGTGCATGGCTTTCTCGGGCGGCCGGGCAGTTGGCGCGCCTTCGCGCAATGCCTGGCGCCGGCCGCTTGGCGCGAACAGGCCATGGCGGCGCTGGACGAGGTGGGGCTTGCGGACCGCGCGGGTGAGCGGGTGGACACCCTCTCGGGCGGTCAGCAGCAGCGCGTCGCCATCGCCCGCGCCCTCGTCCACCGCCCGGACCTGATCTTCGCCGATGAACCCGCCGCGAGCCTCGACCCCGCCGCGGGGCGCGAGGTGATGGCGCTCTTCGCACGGCTCACCCGCAGCCATGGCATCGCCCTGCTCTACAGCTCGCACGACATGGCCC
>JBCBHB010000057.1:0-9304 GCA_038526025.1 Pseudomonadota bacterium | reverse complement strand
TGCGCACTGTCGAACACCGCCGCGATCTCGGTGAAATAGGGCTTGATATTGCGCAGCGCCCGAGGCGGGCGGAAGTCGAAGGCTATCCGGTGGCCGGCGGTTTCGAGGCGATGATTGCCTACGCGCGCACGCACCGCGTCGACGATGTGATCATCGCCCTGCCCTGGAACGAGGAAGCCCTGGTCTCGGAGACGTTGGAGGCGCTGCGAGAGCTGCCGATCAACGTTGCCGTGAGCACCGATCTGATCGGGTACCAGCTCGCCTTCAGGCCGGTGATGGGCGACGCGGCGCAGCTACCGGTCTTCGAGGTGGTGCAGCGACCCATCTCCGGCTGGAGCTTCATGCTGAAGACGCTCGAGGACTACGTGCTCGGCGCGCTCATCATCCTTGCGCTCTCGCCGCTCCTGATCGCCACGGCCATCGCGATCAAGCTGGATAGCCCGGGGCCCGTGCTGTTCCGCCAGAAGCGGCTTGGCTTCAACAACAAAGAGTTCGAAATCTACAAGTTCCGCTCGATGCATCATCAGGAAGCCCCCGAGGCGGTGACCGTGCAGGCAAAGCGCGACGATCCGAGGGTGACCCGGGTGGGTCGCTTCATCCGGCGCACCTCCATCGACGAGCTGCCGCAGCTCTTCAACGTCATGGAGGGCACGATGTCGCTCGTCGGACCGCGTCCCCATGCGCTGGATCACAACGAAGACTATGGCCGCCGCATTCGTGGCTACTTTGCGCGGCATAAGGTGAAGCCGGGGATCACGGGATGGGCCCAGGTGAACGGTCTGAGGGGAGAGACTCAGTCGATCGCCACGATGCAGGCCCGCGTGGAGCACGACGTCTACTATGCCGAGAACTGGTCGCTGCTCTTCGACGTTCGGATCCTAATCGGGACAGTCATCATCGTACTGTTCCAAAAGAATGCCTACTGAGTGAGTTAGACCGCGCCATGCTTGCATGTGACCCCTGCAAAATCGTACCAAACCGACACTTAGCTGAGATCAGCGAGGCAGAATCGTGACTGTTGCTCGTCCGAAAAGATCGTTCCGCTCCGCCTTCCTGGCGCTCGCCATCGCCGCGCCTCTGCTGGCGGCGTGCGACAGCGTCGAAGAGCGTGTGGCGACGCACTATGAACGCGGGCAGGAGCTTGCGGAGGCAGGCGAGAACGCGAAGGCGATCGTCGAGTATCGCAACGCGATCGGCCTGAAAGCGGATCACGTCCCCTCTCGGCTCGCGATCGCGACGCTCCTCGAGGAAGAGGGCAATCTCGGCGAGGCGGTCCGGCATTATCAGATCGCAGCGGAGAACGACCTCAAGAACGTCCGCTCGCGCGTTCGGCTGTCGCAGTACATGCTCGTGACGCGGAACATCGATCGCGCGCTGGAGTTCTCCGAGCAGGCTTACGCGCTCGACCCGGAAGATCCGGATGTGCTGGCCGTACGCTCGGCCACCGCGTACCAGCTTCAGGACAAAGAGTTCGCGCTTGAGCTTGCGCGCAAAGCCATCGCCACCGAACCGGACCATGCGGCGGCGAACGTGGTGCTGATCACCGAGCGGGTGGAGTCGGGCGAGCTCGACGAAGCGCTCTCGATGACCGACAACGTGCTCTCGGTGCATGACGAGGACCTCTCGCTCCACCTGCTGCGCCTGCGGCTTCTTGAGCTGACGGACCAGCAGGAGCTTGCCCTCGAGCAGCTCGTGAGCATCACCGAGGAGTTCCCCGAACTCGGCAGCGCCAAGCAGGCGCTCGCGCGCCGCTACACGCAGCTCGGCGAGCTGGAGAAGGCCGAAGAGCAGCTGCGCAGCTACGCCGAAATCGCCGAGGACCGGACGGCCGCCAATCTCGCGATCGCACAGTTCATGATGCGCACGCAGGGGATGGACTCGGGCGTGGCGGAGCTTCAGCGGCTGGCAGCGGAAGAGGAGAACGGCTGGCCCTATACCCGTGCCCTCGCGTCTCTCTTCTACGCGCGCGATCGTGGGGACGAAGCGCGCACGATGCTTGAAGCGGTTGTGCAGGGCGACGGCGCCACGGCGAACGAAGCGCGCGTCATGCTCGCCCGCTTCGCGCTGCAGGAGAGGGACAAGGAAGGCGCCCGGGCGCTGATCGATGCGGTGCTGGCTTCGGACAAGGCCAACGCAGATGCTCTGACCATGCGCGGCGCCCTCGAGATCGACGCCGATGAGTACGGAAAGGCGATCGAGACCCTCCGTAACGCGCTGGCGCAGAACGCGACGGACTCCCGCACCCAGCGTCTTCTTGGCCGGGCCTACCTCCTGAACGGCAATGAAGCGCTGGCGGCTGATCAGTTTGCGAACGCGACCCGGAACTCCGACTACGCGCCCGATGTGGCCCAGGAGTATGTGCAGTTCCTGATCCGGCGGGGCCGGATCGACGGTGCGGAGGCCGTGCTTTCCGAGGCTGTGCGTCGCTCCCCCACCAACAGGACGCTTCTGACCGCGCTGGCCCAGCTCCGGCTGCAGCAGCAGGATTGGGTGGGTGCCGAGACCGTGGCCAACCAGCTTCGCGAGCTGGAAGGTGGCGGGACGGTCGCCGAACAGGTGCTGGCAGCATCGCTCTCCGGACAGGAAAAGTACGACGAGAGCTCCGACATCCTGCGCAGCCTGGTGGCGGATGACGAGACCCGCGGGCAGGCGATGGCGGGCCTCGTGAACACCCTGCTGGCCGACGGCAAGGCCGATGAGGCGCGCGCCTTCCTGAACGACGTTCTGGCGGAAGACCCCGGCAACGTGCAGGCCCGGCTCCTTCAGGCATCCATTGAGCAGCGCGAGGGCAATGCGGATCTTGCTCGGGAGTTGGTCGAGCGGGTGAACGCGGACTTCCCGAACCAGTCTGCGCCGTATCTCTTCCTCGCACGCACGGAGCTGAGCGCGGGCAATACCGACGAGGCCTACCGGATCGCCCGCGAGGGCGTTGACGCGACGGGTGCGCTGAACCTCCGTCTCATTGTGGCCGGGATCGATGAGCAGAGAGGGGATGTGGACAGCGCGATCGAGCAGTATCAGGCGGTGTTCGATGCGCGGCCGGACTCGCTGCTGGCGGCCAACAACCTCGCCAGCATGCTCTCGATGCACAAGTCGGACGATCCGGAGGCGCTGAAGCGCGCGCAGACAATCGCGCTTCGCCTGCGCTCCTCTGATGTGCCCGAGATGCAGGATACCTTCGGCTGGACGCTGTATCTCAACGGCGACTATCGCGGTGCCCTGCAGAGCCTGGAGCCAGCGGCGGAGAAGCTCTCGAACAACCCGATTGTGCTCTATCACTACGGAATGACGCTGAAGGCGCTCGGCCGGGACGAGGAGGCACGCCGTGCGCTCGATCGCTCCGCGGCGCTGGCCGATGACAGCTTCCCGTATCCGGACGGTCTGGAGCAGGCTCTCGCCGAGCTGCCGGAGCTGCCGCCCGAAGAGCCGGCGGGCGAGGACGACGGCACCGCCAACCAGTGAGTGACGCGCCGGACTGAGGTTGCGCCCAGCTGTCTCCAGCTGGGCGTTTTCTTTTGCGAGGATCAGAGACCGAGCGCGGCCCGCCTTTGTGCGGCGAATGCCTGCACCATGCGATCCGCGATGAGCGCCAACAGGGCCATCGCGGCGCCGGAAGCGACGCCGAGGCCCACATCCGCCTTGCCGAGCGCCACGTAGATCGACTGCCCCAGCCCGGTGGTACCGATCAGCGCCGCGATCACGAGCATCGCGAAGGCGTAGAGGATGGTCTGGTTCAAACCGAGCAGGATCGTCGGCGCAGCGTAGGGCGCCCGAACATCGCGCAGGATCTGCCATTGCGTGGCACCCGAGGCCGTAGCGGCTTCGAGCATCTCCTCCGGCGTGCTCGTGAGCCCGTGGCGGGTGTAGCGGATCATGGGCACGATGGCGTAGGCGCAGATGGCCAGCAGCGCGGAAAACTCCCCGATCTGGAAGAACATCAGCATCGGGATCAGGAACACGAAGAGCGGGATGGTCTGCAGCGTGTCGCAGACGGGGCGGAGCACGCGCCAGGCAAGCGGGCTCACGGCCGCAAGCAGGCCCAGCGCCCCGCCAACAAGGGCACAGATCAGAACGGCGGCGCCGCAGAGATAGATCGACAGCATCGCCCGGTCCCACAGGCCGGCCAGCAGCATGGCGAAGAGGCTGAGGCCCGCGAAGGCGGCAAGCCCCAGGCCACCCACTCGCCAGGCCAGTGTCGCCACGGCACCGATGACCAGCGGCCACGGCATCTGTGTGATGCCCGTGTGCAGGACCCCGCCGAGGCAGAAGACGGCCACCGCGGCGGCAAGATAACCGCGCCAGAGCAAGAAGCCGGCGAGCGCGACTGTGGCGCCGAGGAAGCCCGCACTCATCGCCGGCGTCCAGGCGAAGCCCCAGGTGAAGGGCAGCACCGCATCGTCGAGCCCGATGCGGAGCGGCAGCAGCCCGTAGAACATCGCCCCGTTCTTCATGCCGTCGAGCAGGGCAGCGTTCGCCACCGTGAAGGCCGAGAGCGCCTCGTCGATCGCCTCAGAGGCCGGGCGCATGATGCCGAGCGCCGACGTGTCGGCTGCGATACCCGTTACCCAGACCAGCAGGGCCAGGACCAGGCCACCGCCGAGGATACCAGCAGCGATCCGCCCCTCCCCGCGGTTTCGGGGCTCGGCAAGACCAGCGCTCATCCTGTCGATCAGTACGGCGAAGACCACGATGACAAGGCCCGCGAGCAGGGCCTGGCCAAACTGCGCCTTGCGCATGGTCAGCAGCACTTCCCAGCCGATATCGTCGAACCCGCCGATCACGGCCGCGATGATCACCATGGAGAGCGCGGCCATCACGCACTGGTTCACGCCCACAAGGATTTGCGCCCCCGCGGCGGGCAGTTCCACCAACAGCATGCGCTGGAGGCGCGTGGCGCCGGACATCAGCGCAGCCTCCCGGATCTCGGGGGCGACACGCTCGAGCCCCAGCAGCGTGTTTCGGGCCATGGGGGGCGCTGCGTAGATGGCGGAGGCGATCAGGCCGACGACCGGGCCGAAGCCGAAGAGGAGCAGGAGCGGCGTGAGATAGGCGAAGGTCGGCACCGTCTGCATCACGTCGAGCAACGTTTCGAGCCACCGGCGGATCGCCGGCACCTCGAAGGCCAGGATGCCGGTCACGAGCCCGATAAGCAGGGCGAGCGGGACCGAAACCGCCACGAGGGAGAGCGTTGCCATGCTCTCCGTCCAGTATCCCGAAAGCAGGACGAACAGCAGCGCGGCGCTCGCGGTAAGCGCCATCGCGCGGCCGCCGATCCACCAGGCCGCCGCAAGGATCGCACCGAAGACGGCCGGCCAGGGCGCGCCGGTGAGGAGCGCGTTTGCCCAGGTCATCGGATAGCCGAGCATGTCCGACAACGCCCGTGCCGCGGGCTTGATCGCCTCCAGCACAGCCGTCAGCCCGTCTCCGATCCAGGCCGTTGCAGGCAGGGTCCATGCCTTCGGCCAGACGAGGGCGCCCGGGGCAATGGCGAGAACAAGGGCCGTTAGCACCGCCAGACCCACGATGATGGCTGCCGCCTGCTCCCCGCGGCTCAACCGGCCGAACCTCGCGCCGAAGCCTGGCGCAATGTCAGGGGCGTGCTCAGCGAGCGCCATCTTCCGCCTCCGCGGCCTTCGCCGTGCCGATGGCTCTGACGAGCGTCTCGGCGCTGAGGGCGCCGATCGTGTTGCCGTCCCCATCCGTCACCGGAAGGGTGCCGAGCCCTGTGTCCGACACGAAACGGGCCAGCGCCTCCTCCAGGTTCATGCCGGGGGCGAGGGCGGGACCGGCGGGAGACGTGCCGTTCAGCGGCGCCATCATGTCCTCAACGGTCATGAACCGGCCCTTCGGCACCTCGCTCGCGAACTCGGCCACATAGGCGTCGACGGGGTTCAGGACGATCTCGGCCGGCGTGCCGACCTGAACGATCACCCCGTCGCGCATGATCGCGATCCGATCCGCGAGCTTCAGCGCTTCGGCGATGTCGTGGGTGATGAAGACGATGGATTTGTGCAGCTCGGCCTGCAGCGTCAGGAACTCGTCCTGAAGCTGGCGGCGGATGAGCGGGTCGAGCGCCGAGAAGGGCTCGTCGAGAAACCAGATGTCCGGGTTCATCACGAGACTGCGAGCGATACCGACGCGCTGGCGCTGTCCGCCTGAAAGCTCCCGCGGATAGGCGGCTTCCTTGCCCGCAAGACCCACCAGTTCGATCACTTCCGCGGCCCGAGCCATCCGCTCACTGCTGCGAACGGCCTGGACGCGCAGCGGGAAGGCCACGTTGTCCGCCACGGTCATGTGCGGAAAGAGGCCGAAGTGCTGAAACACCATGCCGATGCGGCTGCGCCGAAGCTCGATGAGCCGCTTCTTGGAAGCGGTGAGCAGATCCTCACCGCCGATGGCGACGCGGCCGGCCGTGGGCTCGACCAGCCGGGACACGCAGCGAATGACGGTGGATTTGCCGGAGCCGGAGAGGCCCATGATGACGAAGAGCTCGCCGCGCCCGACCTCGAACGACACGTCGCGAACGGCAGGTACGAGGCCGCGTTCGCGCAGTGCGTCGGCAATGGCGTCGCGGCCGGCACCCGGCGCCGCGGCTTGTTCGGCGGCAAGGGCGCGCCGGGCATCCTCGCCGAAGACCATCCAGAGGCCTTCGGCGCGGATCGCGGGCGCGCCCGTTTCGCTGGTCAGCGGACCGTCCTCAGTTCACGGCCGCGTCGACGACGGGCTTCCAGGCACCCTCGTTCGCCACCATCCATGCCGCCACGGCGTCCTCGACCGCTTTGCCGTCGACGTCCACCTCTCCCATCAGCGGCTGCTGGGCCTCGGTGCTCATGGTGTAGTTCGAAAGGATCTCGTACGCGGCCGGCCACTTCTCCTCAAAGCCGCTCCACGCGGTCTTGAAGACGCGGGTGGGGATGAAGTCGCAATCGTTCACCGCGTTGGGGTTCGGGCCCCAGGAGGCATCCTCGTAGCACGCCGGCTCACCCGCAGGCAGGTCGACGAACTGCACGTCGTAGGCGGACATCGCCCAGTGCGGCTGCCAGAAGACGATGAGGAGCGGGGACTTCTTCTCGGTCGACGCGCGCAGCTCGGCAACGAGCGCGCCTTCGGAACCGGCGGGCACGGCCTTGAAGGGCAGCTCCAGGCCAGTCAGCCGGTCGGCGCCGGGCGTGCCCCAATCGGCCGGATAGTCGACCAGGCGGCCGGCGGGCAGTGTCTCGGCTGTGGCGAACTGCATGGCGCAAGCTTCGAGCGCTTCCCAGGCGGGCAGGCCCGGGCAGATCTCCGCCACGTGGGCGGGATAGGCAAAGCCTTCCTTGGCCTCGAGGCCCAGATCGGAGACCTCGACCACCGTGCCGGCATCCTTCTGCTTGGTGTAGCCCTCGGAGACGTTGGAGGACCAGACTTCGAGCGCGGCGTGAATCTCGCCCTCGCCCATGGCCTCCCACATGTTGAAGTAGCCGGCCGTGACGTATTCAACCTTGTAGCCAGCGGCTTTCAGCATCTCGCCCGCCACATGCGTGGAGATGTGCTGGCCGGTCCATTCGTTGATGGCGAGCTTGATGGGCTCGTCCACGGCGCCGAGCTCGGCTGCCGAAACCTGGATCGGGGCGGCGCCCGTGGCCGCGACGAGGGCCGCGGCGGCAACTGCCGTTCTGATCATGATGATACTCCCTGCATGGCTGGCCCGTTCGGGCGCATGCCGTCACCTTTTCATGGATGGTGCCACTGAGCTAACGTTTGCCGACACGTTCTTGATCAAAGGCGACCGATGGATCAGCACGATATCGCAGCGCAACACGAGATGCCACTGCGCGTGGTCGTCCTCGTCACGCCGCATTTCAACATGAGTGCAACGGCCGCGTTCCTCGATCCGCTGCGGGTGACGAACTACCTCGACAGCCGCCCGCACTTTGCCTGGACGCTGGCTTCCGCGGAGGGCGGGGCCATCCCCTCGAGCAACGGCTTCACAGTCCTGACAGAGGCGATCGCCGATCTCGCCCGCCCGCCCGCCATCGCCATCGTGTCGAGCAGCTGGACGCCGGAAGACCATGGTGCCACGCCCGTTCTCGCTGCTCTCCGCCGCTGGGCCCGGTTCGGCGCGTCGCTCGGCGCGATCGATACCGGCGCCTTCGTGCTGGCGGAAGCGGGGCTGCTCGACGGCTACCGCGCAACGGTCCACTACGAACACATGGACGCCTTTGCCGAACTCTACCCGAAGGTCGAGTTGGCCGAGGACCTCTACGTCTTCGACCGCGACCGGATGACGACCTGCGGGGGCTCGGCCGCCACGGATATGAGCCTCCAGCTCGTCCGGTCGCTCCTGGGCGCAGCGCGGGCCAATGCGGCCGCACGCTACATCTTTCATGAACGCATCCGACCGGCGGGGGAGCGTCAGCTTCCGGAGCTGGGGGAGCCTTTAGGGGCAACGGTACCCGCCAAGCTGCGCGCCGCGATCAAGCTCATGGAACAGCATCTGGAGGCGACCGTTTCCATCCCGGAGATTGCCGAGCAAGTGGGTCTCTCCTCCCGCCAGCTCGAGCGGCTCTTCGCGGAGTTCATCTGCGTCTCGCCCATGCAGTACTATCGCGACATCCGGCTAGACCGGGCGCGCGGGCTGGTGACGCAGACGGAGATGCCCGTGTGGGAGATTGCCGTGGCCTGCGGCTTCGCGAGCCCGGAGCATTTCTCCCGCGCCTACCGCGCCCGCTTTGGCGTACCGCCGCGAACGGACCGGCTCGAGGGTCGTGTGCCCTTCGAATTCCGCGCCTGGCCCATGCCGCGCGCTGTCGTGGACAGTCAATCGGATGGCGGAACGCGCTAACTTTCGGGCGTTGGGCAGGCGGAGGATCGTGGCGTCACCGCAGACAGAGGCCGCCCATGACCCTCCGCATCGACGCCGCCGATCTCCGCGCCATCCGCGCCGGGTGGGACCCGGAGCCCGGGCGCTCGCACTCGCTGCACAAGGACGCGTACACGGACCCGCGCTGGTATGACTATGAACAGCAGGCGATCTTCGCGCGAACCTGGCAATGGGTCGCCCATGAGGAAAAGCTGCGCGCGCCCGGCAGCTTCGTTGCCGCCACCATTGCCGGCCGCCCCATCGCGGTAGTGCGTGATCGTGAGGGTGCGCTTCGCGCGTTTTACAATGTGTGCAAGCACCGTGCGCATGAACTCCTGAGCGGTGAGGGCACGACCACGCGCATCATGTGCCCCTATCATGCCTGGGTGTACGACCTCACCGGCCGCCTCGTGCGCGCGCCCCATACCGAGCGGCTGCCGGGGTTCGAGGCGAAGGAAATCT
>JBCBHB010000056.1:0-9369 GCA_038526025.1 Pseudomonadota bacterium | reverse complement strand
GATCGCGATTGGAGAGACCGATGAGACAGATCGACATCCTGCGCCAGAAATCCGCTGCCTTCGAGAAGGCGCTCGAGCGCGCGGCCGACACCCTGCCCCAATACCGGCGCGAGCCGGCGCTGGAGGGCATGGCGCCGCCGAGCATGAAGGACACGCCCGCCTTCGACGCCGTGCGCCGTGGCGCGACGGAGACCCTGGGCAACCAGGAGGAGTTTCGCGCCAGCACGGCGCTGGAAGCCATTATCCTGGCCGACCTGCGCCCTGCCTATTTCATCCAGGACGACAAGATCGTCATCACCGGGAACTACGACCGGGTGGACCTGCTGGAGGCGCGCAAGGCCGAGATGGAGGCGCTCTGCCGCCGCGTGGGCCGGGTCGACCTCCTGAACCACATGATGGAGTTCGTGGGCACCGGCTGGCTGATCGACACGGATGTGGTGGTCACGAACCGGCATGTGGCCGAGGTGTTTGCCCGCGCCGCCTGGCCCGCGGGCTGGGATATCATCATGGGCGATTTCGGCCGGCAGGTGCGAGTGGAGATCGACACGCTCCGCCAGCACCAGACGCCGCAAAGCCGGCTTGGCATGCGGGTGATCGAGGTGCTGCATGTGAACGGGCCGCGCGAGCCCGATATCGCCTTCCTGAAGGTGCAGCCCGAGGCGGGGATGGAGCCCATTCCGCTCGCCGCGAAGCCCCCGGCAGCGGATACGCCCGTGGCGGCCGTGGGTTACCCGGCGGCGGACCCGCGGCGGAACGACCCGACGCTGATGAACGACATCTTCGGCGGCACCTATGACGTGAAGCGCTTCAGCCCCGGCCTCGCCACCGGCTTCGAGGAGGGCGGCGTGATCATGCTGACGGACTACACCACGCTCGGCGGCAATTCCGGCTCCGTGGTGCTCGACATCGAGACGGGCGAGGCCGTGGGCCTGCATTTCGCCGGCCTCTTCGGCGAGACGAACTTCGCGGTTTCGGGCGATATCGTCGCCTCGGCGCTCCGCCGGATGAAGACGCAGGTGGCGGTGGACTTCCTGGGAGGGGGCGAGGGCGATACGGAGAAGACCCCGGCGGCCGAGCTCGCGGGGCGGACGGGCTACGACCCGGCCTTCCTCGGCGATGCGGGCCTGCGGGTCGACCTGCCGGATCTCGGCTGCCGCACGAGCGACCTCGCCCCGGTGACGGGCGCGTCGGACGGTGTGCTCCGCTACACCCATTTCTCCGTGCTCATGTCGAAGGAGCGCCGCCTGCCGATGCTGACGGCGGTGAACATCGACGGCGCCAAGGCCTTCACGCTGAAGCGCAAGGGCAGCTGGAACACCGACGGGCGGATCGATGACGACCACCAAGTCGACAACGTGCTCTACAAGCACAACCCGCTCGACCGCGGGCACATGGTGCGCCGGAAGGATCCGGGCTGGGGCGAGACGCGCGAGGAGGCCCAGCAGGCCGAGATCGACACGTTCCACTACACGAACTGCGCGCCCCAGCATAAGGACCTGAACCAGCGGGACTGGGTGGGGCTCGAGGACTACATTCTGGAGGCGGCCGACACGAAGGACTTCAAGGTCTCGGTGATGACCGGCCCGGTGTTCCGGGACGCGGACAAGCGCCTGAAGGTGCAGCCCGGGGCGGAGGACATCCAGATCCCCGAGGCCTTCTGGAAGATCGCCGTGATGGTACGGGCCGATACCGGGGCGCTGAGCGCCACGGCCTATCTGCTGACGCAGGGCGAGATGATCCGGGACCTGGTGGAGGCCGCCTTCGTGCTGGGCGAGTACAAGACCTATCAGGTGAAAGTGGCGCGCATCTCGGAGATCACGGGCTTCGACTTCTCGGCGCTGGAGCCGCATGACCCGCTGAAGGGAGAGCCCGAGAGCCTCTTCGGCCGCGCCGCGCGCCCGCTGGAGGGCGCGGCGAGCATCACGCTCTGAACGTGCCGGCAGGCGGCCCCGGGCACGGCCCGGGCGCGATCCGGGGCCGCCTGCGAGCGTCTGCCAGCAGGTCCCGGGTCGGGCCCGGGACCTATCGCATCCGGCCTCAGCCCTTGGGGAGGTAGGGGATGCCGCCGGCGAGGTCGGTATCGTCGATCAGGTAGAAGGTGCTGACGCTCCCTTCCTGGCGGGCCTTGCCGAAGGGGGCGTATTCCGGGTCGTTGGCGAAGGCATGGGCGGATGCCTTGTCCGGGAACTGGATGAGGGCGATGAGCGTGAGATCGGGCGCCGCCCCTTCCAGCGTGTCGATCGCGCCCGAGCGCGAGAGGTACTTGCCGCCATGCTTCGCGGCGAGGTCGTGCACCTTGGCCGCGTATTCCGGCACCCACGAATCCTCAGTCACCTTCACCTGAGCGATCAGGAAAGCTGCCATCGTTTGCTCCATACGTTGTGATCTTCATGAGAAAGGGGCCCGATATGACCGGGCCCCGATGTGGTTGCAGGAGGCCCCGGGTCGTTGCCCGGGGCACCGCCGGTTTCGGTACCGGCCGCGGCTGCCCCTCAGATCTCGCCGCGGGACATCATGCCGGCCATCGCATCCGCCTGGCGTATGGCGAGGGCCACGATGGTGAGCGTCGGGTTCTCCGCCGCGCCGGTCGTGAACTGCGAACCATCGGAGACAAAGAGGTTCGCGATGTCGTGGGTCTGGCCGAACTTGTTGACCACGCCGTCCCGCGCCTTCTCGGACATCCGGTTGGTGCCGAGGTTGTGGGTGGAGGGATAGGGCGGCGTGGGCATCGTACGCACGGCCCCCACCGCATCGTAGATGGCGGAACCCTGCTGGTAGGCGTGGTTGCGCATCGCGATATCGTTCGGATGGTCGGTGAAGTGGACGTTCGGCACGGGCTGGCCGTACTGGTCCTTTTCGGTGGCGTGGAGCGTGATGCGGTTGCTCTCCTGCGGCATGTCCTCGCCCACGAGCCACATGCCGGCCATGTTCTCGTAGCCGTCCATGGCGGAGGTGAAGGAACGCCCCCAGGCGCCGGGATCGAGGAACGCCGCCATGAAGGGCACGCCGATGGAAAGCGTCTCCATCTCGTAGCCGCCCACAAAGCCGCGGGACGGATCGTTCTTGGACTCGTCCGTGATGATGCCGGCCATGGTGGTGCCCCGCCACATGCGCACGGGCTCGGGGAAGATCGCGTATACCGAGCCGGTCATGTGCCGCATGTAGTTGCGCCCGACCTGGCCGGAGCTGTTGGCGAGCCCGTCCGGGAACATCGACGACGCGGAGTTGAGGAGAAGCCGCGGGCTCTCGATGGAGTTGCCCGCCACCGCCACCGCGCGGGCGGCCTGGCGCTGTTCGTTGCCGTCCTTGTCCGCGTAGACGACGCCGGTGACCTTTCCATCCGGCCCGTGCTCGATCTTCAGCACATGGGCGTGCTCGCGCACCTCGAGATTACCGGTGGCCTCGCCCTGGGGGATCTCGGTGTAGGCGGTCGACCATTTCGCGCCGTACTTGCAGCCCTGGAAGCAGAAGCCCACCTGGCGGCAGGCGAGCCGGCCACCGCCCTCCTGGCTGTTGATCGCCATACGACCCGTATGCACGTCCTTGTAGCCGAGCTTCTTGGCGCCGGCTTCGAGCACCTTGAAGTTATTGTTGCCCGGCAGGCCCGGGAGCCCGTGCGTGCGGGTGACCCGCATCTTGGCCTCGGCCTTCGAGTACCAGGGGTCCATCTCGGCCGCGTCGATCGGCCAGTCGAGCAGGTTGGCGCCCGGGATACCGCCATAGGCGGAGGCGACCTTCCACTCATGCTCCTGGAAGCGGAGCGAGGCGCCGGCCCAATGGGTGGTCGAACCGCCCACGGCCTTCACGATCCAGGCGGGCAGGCCCGCGAAGTCGCGGCTGACGCGCCAGCCGCCGGAGGTGGTGCGCTTGTCGAGCCAGGCGAGCTGGCCGAAGCTGTCCCACTCGTCGTTGATGTAGTCCTCGGGCAGATGCCGCCCGCCGGCTTCCAGCGCCACGACGCTGATGCCCTTCTGTGCGAGTTCGTTCGCAAGCGTGCCGCCGCCCGCGCCGGTACCGATGACGACGACGACGCTGTCGTCGGAGGTATCGAAAGGTGCTGCCATGTCGTGTCCCTCCTCAGAGCCAGGCGATGTCGTCGAAGCCGCGCTCGAGGTAGCCGCCCTGCTCGTAGGAGGCGCCCTCGTAGCCGAAGATCGGCCAGACGTCTTTCTGGTTGTAGAGGCTCACCACGAGGTCCCCGCGGATGCCCTGGAAGAACGCGGTCTTCTCGATCTGCTTGAGAAGGGCGACGCGGTCGGCCTCCCAGCCCGTGCCGAGATAGCTGGGGGCGCCCTGCCCTTCGGCCAGCATGTCGAGCCCGGCCACACCTTCCTCGAGCTGTGCCTTGTAGGCGGGATCGGCCGCGGCCTTGTCGTCATGCCCCTTGATCGCGATGCCGTAGTGGCGGTCGGGGATCCGGTCGTGCGGGTAGATGTCCCGCGCCATCTGGATCAGCGTGGCGGCGGTGTGGGGGGCGACGCCCTTCGCTTCGAGCGCCCATTCCTCGCTGGCATGGGCGACGAAGCCGCGGCCGACCACGAGGCTCGCCCCGGCCATCACGCCGGATGCGAGCAGCTCGCGCCGGGTCAGGCCCCTGAACGCTGGTGTCATTGTTTCGTTTCCTCCCTGCTGGCTTTCTCTTGTTTTCTGATGCTGGCGGGGCGGGCCTCAGGTGTAGCGGCCCGCCCGTTGCAGAACCTCGATCTCGTAGCCGTCGGGGTCCTGGACGAAGAAGAACTTGGCGATGGGGGGTGTGCCGGGGCCGCCCGGCGCGAACTCGACGAGCTTGCGCGGGCCGAGGCCCTCGGCTTCGAAACGGGCATGCTCGGCGTCGAGATCGTCGACGCAGACCGCCATGTGCCCGTAGCCGTTGCCAAGATCGTAGGGCTCGGTCTGACCCTTGTTCACCGTGAGCTCGAGCTCGAAGTCGTTCTCGACGTTGCGGAGATAGACGAGGGTGAACTTCTCGAAATCGAGCCGGTCCGCGACCGTGAGCCCGAAGGCCTTCTCGTAGAAATCGAGCGAGCGCTGTTCCTCCAGCACCCGGATCATCATGTGGATCGCCTTCGCCATTTCACTCCCCAGCTGGCCGTGACTACAGCCAGTCTAGGAAGCGACGGGGCGCGATGGTGGTAGCCGGCTACTACCTATTCGGCGGCAACGGGCACCTCGGCGGCCTCGGCCGCGGCGCGCCTGAGATGGACGAGACAGGCGCAGCGGAGGAGCGAGGTGAAGTTCCGCACCTCGCCCTGCAGGCTCGTCACCTCGTCATGCAGCTTCGAGCAGAACTGCGGGACCGTGATGCCCTCACGCTCGGCGATCTCGTCGAGCACCCGCCAGAAGGCGGTCTCGAGCCTCACGGAAGTGCTGTAGCCGCTGAGGCGCATCGATCGCGTCTCGCTCTCGTATTCCTCCGGGTCTTGCCCGGCGAAAACCTGGCACATGGCCAACCTCCCAAAAGCACCGCTTGAGGCGGTCTGTTCTCGGTGGCCCGTCTTGCGGCGCGGGCATCTGGTGAGGGTACACCAAAATCGCGGGACGACAACGCGATGTGTCGTCCCTGCACGGTTCCGGGACCGCCGGTGATGGGCGCGAGGCGGTGGCGCCGCCCTCAGAAGCCGAGGGCGCTCGCGGTCTGCTCCGTCAAAACGCCGGAGGGCGCGAGGTCGTTGTCCTCCTGGAAGGACCGCAACGCACGGTCCGTGGCCGGGCCGAACACGCCGTCCGGCGTGCCGAGCTCGTAGCCGCGGGCGGAGAGTTCGCGCTGGAGGGCCAGCACATCGTCTCCGCGCATGCGGGGAGAGGTGAGCTGCAGAACCGAGCCCTGGGCGGCGTAGCTTTCGCTGACACCGCCCTGGTCGCCCGCGTCGATGACCTCCTCGGGCTCCGAGACGATCTCGTAGACCTGCTCGTCCTGATAGACGGAGGAGCGGTAGAGCACCCCGTCGCAGACATACATCGTCTCGCCCTCGGAACGGATCTCCTCGCATTCCTTCTCGCGCGGCAAAGTGGCCACGTAGACGAACGTGGAGGTCGCGAGGGCGGCGGTGAAGTACCAGCCCCAGCGGGGATAGTAGTAGTAGCTGCCCCAGCGCCAGTGCGGCGGACGCGGATAGGGCGGCCGGTAGGCGGGCGGGCGCCAGGCAGGCGGGCGCCAGTGTGGCGGACGGTATCCGGGCGGCCGGTAACCCGGCGGGCGCGGACGGCCCGGCCGGTAGCCCGGACGATTTGCGGGCCGGTTCCCCGCGATGGGGCGGTTGCCGGGACGGTTTCCTGTCCCCGGCCGGTTGCCGGGGCGATTGCCGGCGCCGGGCCGGTTGCCGGGGCGGTTCTCCGCGACGGGACGGTTGGGCCTGGTGCTCGGACGGGTGCTTGGCCGCGTGCTGGGCCTAGTGCTCGGACGGGGCCGGTTTGGCCGGGTGCTCGGCCGGGCGCGGTTCCCGGGTCTCGGCCGGGCGCGGTTCGCGGGCCGGGCGCGCGCACCCTTTGGCCGCATATGTGCGCGACCCTTGAAGCCGCCGCCGCGACCGCCCGGCCGTGCCTCAGCACTGTCGACGCTCACACCGAGTGTGACAACGCGCTCGGGCGCCGGGCCGAAGGCGAAGATCGCGAAGATCACCGCAAAGAGCGCCGCGAAGATCGGAGATGCTCTCATTGCTGGGCCTCCTCTGACGCGGGCTCTGCCGTGGTGGGCCGTGCGGCCAGATCGGGCAGAGCCGCCGGCAGGTCGTTCTCATCAGGCGTGAACACGAACTGTTCCGGCGTGGTCTCCGGTGCCAGATCCCAGTCGCTCAGCCAGGCACGGTACTGGGGCCAGCCCTTCTCGTCGCTCTCCGTGCCGACGATGTAGATGGGCACGGGCGCGTCGGGATCGTCGGCGATCCAGATCTGCCAGTCTTCCTGGTAGCCGGCGAAGGCGATGTGGTGGGCGACGACGCCACCGATGCGCGTGAGGCCGACATAGGCGGCGAGATCCGCGCCCGTGACCATACGGTCGGGCAGGTCCTCGGCCATGATCGTCCAGAGCGGCAGCACCGTGTCCGTGCGCTCGCGCAGCGCCACCACGAGCGCTTCGAAGCCCTGGTCGAACTTGCGGCTGGCGTAGAAGTCCTCCTCCGGTGCGGAGACGGTGAACGTCTCCCCGTCGTAATAGTAGTCCCGCAGCTTGAAGCCTTCTTCGGAGCTGGCGCTGAACCCTTCGCCGCGGACGATGAGGTTGCTGCCGCTGCGGGTGAAGGTGAGCTTCTCGCGCCCGTCATCGACGACGTCGTAGCTCACGAACCAGTTGAAGCCGAAAGCCGGGAGGCCGGCGAGGAACTCCACCGAGTCGAGGACGATCGCCTCTGCGTCGGGCTCCTCCGGCTCGGCGGCTTCGTCGCTCTCCGCCGCGGGTGCTTCCTGCGCCTGCTCGGTGGACTGATCCTGCGCCGCGGCCCAGGGAGCGTTCATCGAAGAGGCGCAGATCAGGGCAAGGGCCCATGCGAGCGCCGGGAGGGCATTGACGGACATGAGCACCTCGCGCCGGTTAACCTAAGCGCAACCTGCCCAATTCGTGGGCTCCGCGCAATGGAAGAGGCGCCCACCAGGTGGTGAGTGCCGCCTGCCAAGCGCTCAGGCCGGCAGCTCGGCCCAGTCCTGCGCGGCAGGGAAACGCTGCGCCTCTTCCGCGATGATCGACGCGATGAGACGGCAATCCGCTTCGTCGAAGGTTAGCGGCAGGCGCATGTCGACCGTCGTTGCCAACGTCTCGAGCGTGCGCGGCAGCGGCTGCGGTGCGCCGAGATAGCGCCAGCTGTCGAAGCGGCTGGTGAACCCCGCGGGCTGCGGCGCGCCGAACCATTTGAGTTCAACGCCCCGGCGCGCGCTGGCGGCAAGGAACGCGGGCATTCCCTCGGCACCGGGGCCGGTGGCGTGGAACTGGAAGGAAGAGCCCACATGGGTCTCGGCCTCCGGGATCGGCACCACCTCGATACCCGGGGCGCCGGCAAGCGCTTCTTCCATCGTGGCGTAGAGCGCGTTCCATCGGGCGATCCGCTGGTCGATCAGCTGCAGTTCGGCGCGGAGGATGGCGGCGCGGAGATTGTCCATCCGGCCCGAATAGTTCGGCGTCTCCAGCCGGATCGCCTCGAATGCCTCGGCGGGCGGGCGGGCGCGGTGGCGCTCGTAGAGCATGTAGGAGCCGGAGGTGACGATGGCGCGCGCGGCGATCTCCGGGTCGTCCGTGGTCAGGAACCCGCCCTCGCCCGAGTTCAAGTGCTTGTAGGTCTGCGTCGAGAAGGCGGCGACGCGGCCGAAATTGCCCGAGCGCTTGCCGCCCCACGCCGCGCCCATGGTGTGCGCGCAGTCCTCGATCAGCGTGATGGCGCGGGCTTCGCAGATGGCCATGACGGCGCTCATATCCGCGATATGGCCGCGCATATGGCTGAGCATGAGGAAGCGGGCACCGCTGGCCGCGGCCTTTGCATCGAGGTCCGCGGGGTCGAGCCGCCAGTCCCGCCCGATCTCGACGAAGACCGGGACACCGCCTGCGCCGTGGATGGCGCCGGGCACGGGGGCGAGGGTGTAGGCGTTGGCGAGCACGGGGTCGCCGGGCTTGAGGCCGGCCGCGATCAGGCCCACGCGCAGGGCATAGCCACCGGAGGCGCAGGCCAGGCAATAGCGCGCACCCTGCCACGCGGCATAGGCCTCCTCGAGGAGCGCGGCCTCGGAGACCTCGCCCTCGGCGGTGTTGTAGCGGTGGAGGCGGCCCGAGCGCATGACCTCGACAGCGCGTTCGATGGCGCCCTCGGAGATGGGCTCCTGCTGGGTGAAAGGCTTCTCGAAACGCGTCTCCGCGACCGGGACCCCCGCTACACCGTCCTCAGCCATCGAGCCGCTCCTCAGCCACCTCGAAGTCCCAGTTCCGGCCCGGATCGGTCTGGCGCAGGCGCAGGTCGCAGGCGCGGGCATGGCCGTCCATACCCTCGAGCCGGCTGATGCGGGAGCCGACGGCGTTGATCTCGAGCGCGGCCTCCGGCTGGATCTCCTGCCAGGTGAGCACCTTGATGAACTTCATGACGTTGAGCCCGCCGGAGTACCGGGCCGCGCCCTTGGTGGGCAGGATGTGGTTGGTGCCGGCGCATTTGTCGCCATGGCTGACGGTGGAGCCGGCGCCGAGGAAGAGCGAGCCGTAATTCACCAGCTTCTCCTTCCACCATTCCAGGTCCTTCGCGATGACCTGCAGATGCTCGGAGGCATAGCGGTCGGAGACCTCGAGGACTTCCTCCCGGCTGTCGCAGAGGATGACCTCGCCGTGGTTCTCCCAAGCGGCGGCGACGACCTCGCCCGAGGGCCAGGTGGCGGCGATGCGGGGCATGATCCGCATCACTT
>JBCBHB010000055.1:0-9395 GCA_038526025.1 Pseudomonadota bacterium | reverse complement strand
GCTGCTGGCGCCATTCTGCATCGCTCTTCGCGACTTTGTCGGTGGTCTCGGCCATCGTCATCCTTTCCATCGGAATCGTCATCTTCCTGTCATGCCGCCTGGGCTATACACCGCGGCCATGCCGGCGCGCGTGCCATACGGCCTTTGCGGTCTATGTGGCGTGGGCGGCGGCGTTGGCCAAGGGCGGCGCGGCACTGGCTGCACGGCATGAGAGCGGAGGCGCCATGTTCGGTCTCGGCAAATTCACGGCCCGGCTCGCGGAGGGGGAGGACGATCTCCGCCGCTGCCAGCAGCTGCGCTGGCTGACCTTCCGCGCAGCGCGCGAGGATGGCGTCGACGGCCAGGCTGCGATCGGCAGCCGGCTCGACGCGGACGAGTTCGACGAGCGCTGCTGGCACATGATGGTGGAATGTGCGCGGACCGGGCAGCTTGTCTGCACCTTCCGGATGCAGGAATTCGAGAACGGCGCGTCGATCGAGCGGTCCTACGCCGCGAAGTTCTACGAGCTCTCGGCGCTGCAGGCCTATCCGGGGCGGATGCTGGAGATGGGGCGGTTCTGCATCCATCCCGAATGGCGCGACCCTAACATCCTGCGCGTGGCCTGGACGGCGATGAACGAATTCGTGGAGCGGCGCGCAGTGAAGCTGCTGTTCGGCTGTTCGTCCTTCTCGGGCGTGGATGACGGGGTCTATGAGGACGCCTTCGCGCTCTTGAAGGAGAAGCATCTGGCGCCGAAGCGCTGGCTGCCGCGGGTGAAGGCGCCGAAGGTGTTTCGCTTCGCCAAGCAGCTGCGGCTGAAGAAGCCGGACCTGAAGCTGGCGATGCGGCGCATGCCGCCGCTCCTGCGCACCTATCTGGTGATGGGGGGCTGGGTGTCGGACCATGCGGTGGTCGATCACGACCTCAACACGCTGCATGTGTTCACCGGCGTGGAAGTGGGCCGGGTGCCCAAGAACCGCATCGCGCGGCTGAGGGCGCGCAAGCAGGCGCAAGGGGATGTCGGCGCCTGAGGGCCGCACCCCCCGACCCGATCCTCCGACCCGATCCTTCAACCCGGCGGAATCGCGGCTGGTCGCCGCGATGCTCTCTTCGGGATCTCTGCTGCATCGACGGATGGCCAGGCGTTGCGGCCTGGCGCCCGGTGGCGCCCTGCGGGGTCAATTGCCGCGGGCGATGCCTTCCCGTCGCGGATCCGCACCGCCTTCGAGCCCCGCCGGGCCGAGGCGGATGATGTGGAGGCCCGAGGTCATCTCGACCGCCTGGACCTCATGGCCGAGCGTGACGAGCGCCTCGGCCGTGCCCGGCGGATGCGCTGCCGCCTCGAGCGCGAGGGCGTCGCGGTTGCGATGCGAGACGTGCGGGGCGGCGGCGGCGGCGGCCGGGTCGAGCCCGTCCTCGAGCAGTGCGAGGAGCGAGGTGACCACATATTCCGGAATGCGCGACCCGCCGGGGGAGCCGGTGAGGATGACCGGGCTTTCGGCGGCACCGATGCGGTAGACGATGGTGGGCGCCATGGAGGAGCGCGGGCGCTTGCCCGACCCCGGCGCGTTGGCGACCGGCGCACCGTCGGGCCCTGTGGGGCGGAAGGAGAAATCTGTCAGCTGGTTGTTGAGGAGGAGCCCGCCCGCCATGCGCTTCGAGCCGAAGGCGGTCTCGATACTGGCGGTGATCGAAAGCGCGAGCCCGTCACCGTCGACCACCGAGAGATGGGTGGTGCCTGGGGTGCCCGGGCTCGTGTCGGGCGCCATCAGGCGGGCATCGCGCTCCGGTGGCGCGCCGGCTGCGGCCGGGCCCGAGGCGGCGGCACCGGGATCGATCAGGCGGGCGCGCTCGGCAAGGTAGCTGCGGTCGAGCAACCCGGCGACCGGCACGCTCACCTGGTCCGGATCGCCGAGGAACATCGCCCGGTCCGCATAGGCGAGGCGCGAGGCTTCGGCGACGAGATGGGCGCGGCGGGCGCCCGTGGCGGGCGGGAAGGCGGCGTAGAGGCCGAGGATCTGGCCGACGGTTGTGGCGCCGGAGGAGGGCGGGCCCATGCCGCAGACCCGCCATTCGGTGCGGAAGCGGTGGCAGACGGGCGCGCGCTCGATCACGCGATAGGCCCGCATGTCCTGCAGGGTGAGCTGGCCCGGCAGCGGGGCGTCGCGCGTCGCACTCACGATCGCGGCGCCCACGGGCCAGCCATAGAGCACATCCGGCCCGCCGGCGGCGAGACGGGCCAGCGTCTCGGCGAGCTGGGGCTGGCGCAGGGTCTCGCCCGCGACCAGCGGGCGGCCGCCGGGCAGGAACACCGCGGCGGCATCGGTGCCGGCCAGCCGCTCGGCATAGGCCTCAGTCAGCCCGGCGAGGCGGGGAGAGACCTCGAACCCGTCCCATGCGAGCCGCTCGGCGGGGGCGACGAGGCGGGCCCAGGGCAGACGGCCATGTGTCTCGTGGAGGCGCCCGAGGAGGCGCCCGAGGCCGGGCACGCCGGTGGACCGGCCCGAGCCGACGGCCTCCCAGAAGCCCAGCGGTTCGCCATCGGCCTTGAGGAAGAGGGTTTCGTCGGCGAGAGTGGGCGCTGTCTCGCGGGCGTCGTAGGTCGTGAGAGGCGCCTCGCCGCCGGCAGGGTCGTGCACCAGCGCGAAGGCACCGCCGCCGAGGCCGGAGGATTGCGGCTCGACCACGTTCAGGACCAGGAGGGCGGCGATGGCCGCGTCCGCTGCGGAGCCCCCTTCATCGAGCACCGCGAGGCCGGCCGCGCTGGCATGGGGGTTGGCGGCGACGATCATGTGGCTCTGGGCGGTGACCAGCGGCTTCGCGTTGCGGCCCGTGGCGGCCTCCGGCGTTGCGCGGGCGTCCTGCGCGGCGGCGTCGGTGCCCGGCAGAAGCGCGAGCCCGGCTGCAAGAGCCGTGGCGAGGGTGAGGGCGGAGCGGCGCATCGGGGCCTCCTTTGCGTGGCGCGGGCCGACAGTTTCCGCGAATTCGCGGGCCCTGCCCATGGCGGATCGGGCCCGGGGCGTTTCGATCGACAACCCCGCTGGCATCACTCAGCGGGCGGGCCCTCGCCCGGGGCGATGCGCAGCTCGGTGAGGGACATGCCGAGGGGGCGGGCATCGGTGCCGATGCCGGCTTCCTTGGGGCTCATCGGCCGGGCCGGCTCGATCACGAGGCGCAGCGCTTCGACCTTCTCGAGCGCGTTCTCCAGCGTGAGGTCGCGCGGGCCCTCGCCGTCCCGCCACACCGCCTGCAGCGTATCCTGCGGCCGCCAGGGGGCATCCGGCGCCGTGCGCGCCTCGAGCGTGACGGTGATCGGCACGTCTACGACGCCGGGATAGGTGAAGGCGCCCGCGCGAAGGGTTACGGCGCCGGGCATGCGCGCCTCCTCGGCGAGCGGGAGGAGCACGGTGGACCGTGTGCCGACGCTCCAGACCCCCCAGGGCTCGGGACCCGAGAAGCCTTCGCCGAGCCACCGGTCCGCGTTCTCTTCCTTCGTCATGGAGAGGGTGCTCGGCACGGAGAGCCTGTCCACGGCCAGCGAGGGGAACTCTGCCATCAGAGTGGGATGCGCCGTCCAGTCTTCGAGGCAGATCGTCAGGCCTTCGCGGCGGCGGCAGGCATCGAGCGGCAGGCCCGCGGCATCGAGATCGGCAGCGAAGACCGGTGTGAGCACAATGATCGCCGTATCCGCTTGCAGGCCCTTTGGTAGCGCCGTGGCGTCGGGAGCATTGCAGTCCACCTCTTCCCGCGCGGAGTAGAACGAGTTCGCCAGCGTCAGCCCGTAGCGCGCCGAGAGGAACTGCAGCTCGCCATCCGCATGGGCGCGGTAGTCCCCGCAGGGTTTCACCGGGTGCAGCGTGAAGCGCTCGACGCTTTCCGCAATGGCACGCAGGCCCGGGTCGCCCGAGTAGAGGCCGGGCTCCTTCGGCAGATCCCCGCGCATCGGGGTGAGTTCGATGAGCGTGAGAGCGGCCGCCGCTGTCAGCCCGATGGGGCCCGCGGCGCCACGGCTGCGGAGCACCAGCACGGCGATACTGATCAGGAACAGGCCATAGGGAATGAGCCAGATGAACCGCCCGCTCGAGCGGAAGACCTCCCCGAGGGCGTGGATCGGCTGCGGGTACTCGACGCGGAAGAGCTCCTGCTGGAACCAGGCGAAGCGGCCCCCGGTGGCGAAGAGGGAGATGAAGAGACCAGCGACACCCAGAAGGATCAGGCCGCGCCGGGTGCTCAGCACGGTCGTTGTGGCGAGCGGCTCGGGCAACGGATAGCGCACAAGCATGAACCCCGCGGCGCCGATGGCGAGGAGTACGGCCAGCGGCAAGTACGCGTAACCTTCGTACTGCCCTGGCAGCCAGATGGCCTCGGTCGGGAAGAATGCCGAGCTGCCCGCCGGCATGAAGAAAGTGGCCAGGTTGGCGGAGAAGCGCCCGAAGCCCGGTGCGTTGCTGCCGCCGCCGGAGAGGTGGCCGGAGACCAGCATGATGGCGAGGAGCAGGGCGAGCGTCGCCGCCACGCCGCCACCCAGCGCCACCGGCGGAAGGGGCAGGCCGTCGTCCCGCGCAAGCGCCAGCAAGGACAGGAGCGAAAGCAGCCAGAGTCCCGCGACCATGGCGAGGAGATAGGGATGGAGCAGCAGCGAGAGCGCCAGCAGCCCGGCCCAGGCGGCGAGCCGCAGCACGGCGCCGCGGGCATCCACCGGAAAGCGGAGGAGCGCGAGGGCGAGGCCGATGAGGATCACGCCATGCGTCGCCAAAGCGAAATGGCCGAACCGGAAGATGAAGAAGGGCAGGCTCGCCAGCATCAACGCCGCGGCGAACAGGGCGAGGCCGTTGCGCACGCCGAGCAGCCGGAGGGAGAGGGCGCCCGCGAAGCCCTGGAAGGCGAAGGCCACCACCGTCCAGGCCGCAAGGTAGAACTGTGCCGCCGCCTCCGGCCCGAGGCCCAGGGCCTTCCAGATCAGCAGGAAGACCGGGATCGAATCGGTGAAGAGCACGTTCACCCGGCGGCCCTCGACCCATCCCTCCACCTCGAAGAGCGGGAAGCGCCAGCCATCGCGCATGAAGGCGACCGCACCGCTCGCGGCCTGTGCCGGATCTCCGGGCGGGGCGGCGAGGCGCGCGCTTTCGAGAAGCGCGCCGTAGCCCGCGAAGTAGCCGCAGGCGAGCAGGCCGGCGAGAGTGCCAAGGACAAGGGCGAGCCAGAGCGGCGGCTCCGCAGCCATAAGACGCCCGGCGCTACCGCCGCTCATGCGTCGCTCATCCGCCGGTGAGGCTCATATGGCGGCCGACCTGGCCACGCACCTTCTGGCGGGAGTAATCGAAGTCGTGCCCCTTGGGCTTGCGGCTGATGGCTTCGCGGATCGCCGCCTCCAGCACGGCGGGATCCTCGCTCTCGCGGAGCACGCGGCGCAGATCCGCATCGTCATCCTGCCCGAGGCACATGTAGAGCTGGCCGGTGCACGTAAGACGTACCCGGTTGCAGCTTTCACAGAAGTTATGGCTGAGCGGCGTGATGAAGCCGAGCTTCTGGCCGGTTCCCTCCACGCGGAAGTAGCGGGCCGGGCCGCCCGAGCGCTCCGCCGTTTCGGTGAGCGTCATGCGGGTGCCGAGCTGGTCGCGCAGATCGGCGAGGGACCAGTACTGGTCGAGCCGCTCCGCCCCGTCCTCGCCCGAGCCGCCGAGATCGCCCATGGGCATGACCTCGATGAAAGTGAGGTCCAGGTCCTCCCGCGCGCACCAGTCGACAAGATCGAAGAGCTCAGCCTCGTTCTCGCCCTTCAGCGCCACCACGTTGATCTTGACCCGCATGCCGGCGTTCTTCGCGGCCTCGATGCCGCGCAGCACATCGTCCAGCCGGCCCCATCGGGTGATGGCCTTGAACTTCTCCGGGTCCAGCGTGTCGAGCGAGACGTTCACGCGGCGCACGCCGGCATCCCACAGCGGGGCGGCGAAACGGTGAAGCTGGGAGCCGTTGGTGGTGAGCGTCAGCTCGTCGAGCCCAGTGCCGAGATGGCGGCCCATACGCTCGAAGAACCACATGATGTTCTTGCGCACGAGCGGCTCGCCGCCCGTGATCCGCAGCTTGCGCACGCCGAGGTCGACGAAGGCGGTGCAGAGCCGGTCCAGCTCCTCGAGCGTCAGGAGGTCCCGCTTGGGCAGGAACGTCATGTGCTCCGACATGCAGTAGACACAGCGGAAGTCGCACCGGTCGGTCACGCTCACCCGCAGATAGGTGATGGCGCGCGCGAAGGGATCGATCAGCGGCGCAGGTTCGGTGGCAGTCGGCGTGGTCGGCGCGTTCATGGGCCTCTCCTTCGTCCCCGCCCGCAACCTAATCGCGGGACGCGAAGGGCACAAGCGGACCGCAATCGGCCCTTTGCCGCGTAAGTGAGTCATGCGATTGAGGCCACCCAGTCAACGCTACCCGGAGCAGAACCCATGATCCTCTATGGTCGCTATCTCTCGCCCTTCGTTCGTCGCGTTGGGTGCTGGCTTGCGCTGCAGGGGCGGGCCTTCGAGCTGCGCGAACTGGCGGCGACCGATCCGAACGACCTGCCGAAGCTCCAGGCGATCAACCCGGTCGCCCGGGTGCCGGCGCTGGTACTGGAGGACGGCGCGGTGCTGACGGAGTGCTTCGCGATCTGCGACTGGCTGGACGAAACGGCGCCGGAGAAGCGCCTTGTGCCCGCAAGCGGGATGGCGCGGCGGAACTGTCTGCAGCGCATCGCCATGGCGGCGGCAACGACCGACAAGGCGGTGGCGCTGGTCTACGACAAGAACCGCCGGCCGGAGGAGTTCCACTACAAGCCCTGGCAGGAGCGGCTGGTGAGCCAGGTGGAAGGGGGTCTCGGCCAGATCGAGGCTGGCCTGCCCGAGGACGGTTTCCTGGGCGGCGCGGCACCGGACGGCTCGGATCTCGCGACCGTCGCCCTCCACGACTTCCTGACCGTGACGAACCCGTTCCTGCTCGAGGCCGGCTACCCGCGTCTGGCCGCCCATGCTGCGCGTCTGAACGCCCTGCCGGAGATCAGCGCCACGAAGCCCTGATCGGCGGCTGCCGACAATGCGTGTAGGGTTCGCTTAGCGTCGCCACGAAACCGCGGGCGCGATCGCCACTGCCGCATCACCGTCACGATACCATGCCATCATCTCGGCGATGCGCGTTATCGAGAACAGTCATGACTACCTGGTTGTGCGCGACCGGTCCCACCTGGCAGCACTCGGCCTTGTCGTCATCGCCCTGGTCTTCGCCGGTCTTGGCTTCGCGGGCCTCGCCGGAGCGGAAGATCGGACGGAGCAGCTCGTCTTCGGCGTCTTTGCCGTTCTGTCGTTCCCCATCGCCTTCGGCTCGCTGTTCATCGTTCGCACCCATGTCCACGTGTTCGACCGGAAGGGCGGCGTTCTGCACAGCCGCGTGAAGAAGCTGCTGGGCGCCGGCAAGCAGTCTCGCGTCCCCCTCGCCATCATCAGGGGCGCCGTCGTCGAGACGGATGAGGACGTTGACGGCGACACGCATCGCGTCGTCCTCGTGCTCGAAGAGGGAGGGCGCGAAGGGTCCTTCCCGCTGCGGGACTACAAGTCAAGCAGTCGACACGACAGGATCGTGGAGGACATCAACCGCTGGCTCGAGCACTGGTAAGCACCTTCCGCTCCCGAGGATCGAACGCCGCAGAGCGCCGCCGCGGCGGCCGATCGACTAAAGAATGAAGCTCAAGAGCCAGGCCCAGAAGGTCTGAGGCTGCTCGGCGTTCGGCTGCTCAACATTCGGCTGCTTTGCCGCGGACGGTACGCGGACGCGTTTTGGCTCGGCCGTCTGCCCGGAACTCTGCACCTGGGGATCGGCAAACCGGGTTACGGCTTCGGCTTGCCTGCCGCTCGAGCGTCGCTTCGGATGGCTGCCCGGGTTCGGCCGGCAGCGCCGACCCTGGATCTCCCTCTGCCAGGCGCAGCGGCTCCGCTGAACCTTCTTTCGAAGGCTCACCTGCGCAACGCGAACCTCCTCAGCTTCCACATGCACCTCAGCAGGTGGCGACTGAAGGGGCGCGGGCACGGCGAAGGACAGCGCGGCGAAAGTGAGAAGAACGGCGCTCATGGAAAACCCTTTCAAAAAATTCGATGATGGCAAGATGGTGGGAGAATAAGGCGAAAATCGGGCGCCGCGCCTCACTTGAGATATCACTAAAGCATTGTAATACAGGAGAAATCGCGCTTCCCTGTGCGCGGGCCACATACTCTCCCGGCGGGTTTTGCAACCGCAGCAATTGCGCCCTCGCGCGCCGGTGCCTACGATCTTTGCAACACGTGCCGATTTGGAGGGCAGGGATGGCCGGTATGGTGCGGGACGCCTCCGGAACAGGTGCCGGACTGGGGGAAGGGGCGGACGCCTGGGAGGCGCGACGCCGGGCGCATCGTTGGGACCTTCCGGTGCGCTACAACATCGCCTGGGATGTCTGCGAGAAATGGGCGCGGACAGACCCGGACCGGCTGGCGCTCATCTATCTGCGGCCGGACGGGGCGCGGCGCGATTACTCCTACATCCAGCTCTCCCGCGCGGCCGGCCGCTTTGCAAACGCGCTGGCCGGGCATGGTGTGAAGCGGGGGGACCGGGTCGGCCTGCTCCTGCCCCAGATGCCCGAGACGCTGATCACCCATGTGGCGGCCTACATGCTCGGCGCCATCGTCGTGCCTGTCTTCACGCTGTTCGACGGTGAGGCCCTGAAGCACAGGCTCGGCGATGCCGGCGTGAAGGCGCTCGTCACCGACGACGCCAACCTCCACAAGATCAACGCGTTGCGGGACGACCTGCCGAACCTCGCCACCGTGTTCTCCGTCGACCGGCCGGGCGATGAGGCCTGGGGGTTCTGGCAGGAGCTCGGCAAGGCGCGCGAACAGATCCGCGTGGCCGAAACGGGGCCGGAGGATCCGGCCTTCATCAGCTACACCTCCGGCACCACCGGGCCCGCGAAGGGCGCGCTACATGGCCATCGCGTGCTCATCGGCCATGAACCGGGCGTCGAGCTGACCCACGGCTTCTTCCCGCAGCAGGGCGACATCGCCTGGACGCCGGCGGACTGGGCCTGGATCGGCGGGCTTTGCAACATGGCCCTGCCGGCCCTGCGCGCGGGGGTGCCGCTGGTGGCGCACCGCATGGAGAAGTTCGACCCCGAGCGCGCCTTCGACGTGATGGCCCGCCATGGCGTGCGCAACAGCTTCGTGCCGCCCACCGCGCTGCGCATGATGAAGACCGTGCCGGACCCCGCGCGGTTCGGCGCAAAGCTCCGCAGCGTGGGCTCCGGCGGGGAGAGCCTTGGCGCCGAGACACTCGACTGGGGGCGCTCGGCCTTCGGCCTCGAGATCCACGAGTTCTACGGCCAGACCGAGTGCAACCTCGTCCTCGGCAACTGCGCCGCGCTG
>JBCBHB010000054.1:0-9397 GCA_038526025.1 Pseudomonadota bacterium | reverse complement strand
GCTTCCGCCGCCTGTTCAAAGAGCAGATCGAGGATGCGCGCCTTTGAGTCTGGATCGAGATTGCCGGTCGCTTCGTCCGAGAGGATGAGTTTCGGTTGGGTGACGAGCGCCCGGCAGATCGCCACGCGCTGCTGCTCTCCGCCCGAGAGCTCTGCGGGACGGTGGGCCGCGCGCTCCGCGAGGCGCACCTTGGCCAGGAGGTCCTGCGCCCGCGCCTTCGCCTGCTCAGGCGCCACACCCGCCGCCATCTGCGGCAACACCACGTTCTCCTCGGCCGAGAACTCCGGCAGGAGATGGTGGAACTGATAGACGAAGCCCAGCAGCGTCGCCCGGGCGCGCGTGCGGGCAGCATCGTTCGCGCCCGTCAGGTCCTGTCCCGCAATGCGCACGCTGCCGCCATCGGGCGTATCGAGGAGCCCGGCAATCTGGAGGAGCGTGGACTTGCCCGCGCCGGAGGGGGCGACGAGCGCCACCGCCTCCCCGGGCATCAGGGTAAGGTCGGCGCCCCTCAGCACCTCAAGCCGCCGCTCGGGCGGGCCGTAGCCGCGGGTGATGCCGCTGAGCGCAAGGGCCGGTTCACTCATAGCGCAGCGCCTCGACCGGATCGAGCCGGGCGGCCCGTCGCGCCGGGTACCAGGTGGCGATGAAGCTGAGCGAGAGCGAGATGCAGACGGTGATGACGACATCCGACATCACCATCACCGCCGGCACGCGGCTGAGCATCCGGATCTCGTCATCCCAAACGCTCTGGCCGAGCGCGGTCTCCACGGCCCACTGGATCTCCTGGATGTTCAGCGTGAAGACCACACCGAGGGCGACGCCAAGGATGGTCCCGACCACGCCGATCGAGCCGCCGCAGATGAAGAAGACACGCAACACGGCGCCACGTGTGAGACCCATGGTGCGCAGGATGCCAATGTCCCGCCCCTTGTCCTTCACCAGCATCGTGAGCCCGGAGATGATGTTGAGCGCCGCTACGAGGATGATCAGGGCGAGAATGATGAACATCACGCTCCGCTCCACATCCAGCGCTTGCAGGAAGCTGCCGTTCGCCGCCTTCCAGTTCCAAAGGTAGCCACGCTCCCCCGTAACGGTCTCGATGGCGCGGGAAAGCTCGTCGTCGAAGGGCCGCGCGGCATCGATGGCCAACGGGTCCCCGACCATGACCTCCACGCCGTCCACCCGATCCGGGCTGTTGAAGTAGGTCTGCGCCTGAGCGAGCGGCATGAAAACGTAAGCGCTATCGTACTGATGCATGCCGATGCGGAAGATGTAGGTTACCGGATAGGCCTTGGTCTTCGGGGACACACCGAAGGCCGTTACCGTCCCGCGCGGACTGACGAGGGTGATCTTCTCGCCCAAGCGCAAGTCGAGTTTCTGCGCCACCCCCGCACCGATCGCGACGCCCTCGCCATAGTCCTCTATCCGACCCTGAGCGTCCTCGGGGTTCGCCACACCGTCGAGTTCGAGCAAGTCCTCCGCCCGCATGCCGCGCACCAGCACGCCGGTGTTGTTGCGCCTCGAGGTGGCGAGAACCTGGCGTTCGATCACGGGGGCCGTGCGCACCACGCCGTCGATGCCGCCGATCTCCTCGGCCAGCGCGTCATACCCCTCCAGCCGGCCCCTCTCATAAGGGAGCACCGAGACATGCGCCTGCGCGCCCAGGATGCGGTCGACCAGCTCCGTGCGGAACCCGTTCATCACGCTCATGACGATGATCAGCGTCGCGACACCCAGCATGATGCCGACCAGGCTGAAGCCCGCGATCACCGAGATGACGCCTTCTCGCCGGCGTGAGCGGAGGTACCGGCCCGCGATCATCCATTCGAGCCGGCCGAAGGGCCGCGCCAACGTATCGCTCATCGCCTCGTCTCGTTGCTGTCGCGACCGAAAGCGCAGGCCGGGCCCTTCAGAGCCCGGCGTAGATCTCGGAGAGCTTGTTAACGGCTGCCTCGGCCGACAGTTCCTCGCTCTCGCCCGTCCGCCGGCAGGCCAGCTCCACGGTGCCCGCCTTGAGGCCCCTGGGCCCAACCGTAATGCGCCAGGGCAGGCCGATGAGCTCGGCCGTCGCGAACTTCGCCCCTGCCCGCTCGTCCCGGTCGTCGTAGAGCACGCTGAGGCCGCGGAAGCTCAGCTCGTCCAGCACGTCCTCGCACGCCTTGTCCGTCTCAGCGTCGCCCTGCTTGAGATTGACGAGCCCCACGTCGAACGGTGTCACGCTCTCCGGCCAGATGATGCCCTTGTCGTCGTGGTTCGCCTCGATCAGCGCGCCAACCAGGCGGGAGACGCCGATACCGTAGCTGCCGCCATGCACGGGCGCCCGGGACCCATCCGGCCCCGCCACGGTTGCGCCCAGCGCCTCGGAATACTTGGTGCCGAAATAGAAGATATGGCCCACCTCGATGCCGCGCGCCATCACGCGGTCGCCCTCGGCCACCTCGCTGTGGAACACGGCTTCGTCGTGGGTGTCGTCCGTCCGCGCGTATCCCGAGGTCCACTCGCGGAAGATGCCCTCAAGCTGCTCGTGGTTGTCGTAGTCGATATCCCGGTCGCCGAGCGTCAGCTCCGCAATGCGCCGGTCGAGGAACACACCGCTCTCCCCGGTCTCGGCTAGCACGAGGAACTCGTGCGCGAGGTCTCCGCCGATGGGGCCGCTCTCCGCCTGCATGGGCACAGCCTTGAGGCCGAGGCGCTCGAAGGTGCGCAAGTAGCTCACCAGCATCTTGTAGTAGCTGATGGTGGCCGTCGCGCGGTCGAGATCGAACGAGTAGCCGTCCTTCATCAGAAACTCGCGCCCGCGCATGACGCCGAAACGGGGGCGGATCTCGTCCCGGAACTTCCACTGGATATGGTAGAGGAGCTTCGGCACGTCCCGGTAGCTGCCCGCATAGGCGCGGAACATCTCGGTGATCTGCTCTTCGTTGGTGGGGCCGTAGAGCATGTCCCGGTCGTGCCGGTCGCGAATGCGCAGCATCTCGGGCCCATAGGCGTCGTACCGGCCGCTCTCCCGCCAGAGATCGGCGGACTGGATCGTGGGCATCAGCACGGGGATCGCCCCGGCGCGCTGCTGCTCCTGGTGCACGATCTCCTCGATGCGCTTCAGCACCCGGTATCCAAGCGGCAGCCAGGAGTAGATGCCGGCGCTCGCCTGGCGGATCATGCCGGCACGCAGCATCAACCGGTGCGAAGCGATCTGCGCCTCGGCGGGCGTCTCCTTGAGGACAGGCAGAAAGTAACGGCTGAGACGCATCTAGAGCTCCGCAGGCTGGTCGTGACGGCCTTGGCCTAAGCGCCCGGCGCCCGCTCTGCAAGCACCCTTCGCTGAGGCGCACCCGGTGCAGCGGCTTGCGGCACCATCGCGAGAAGAAGGCACGCCGTTCCGCCAGATGAAAAGTGCCTCCATTTCACTGCGGCCAATTGGTGCGCTGCAGTGAATAGTCTTCATTTGACACCCTCATCGAATTCGCATAATCGCAATTCTACAGACGCTCATAAGTCTGAGGGAGGACTGCCCGCCCCGCCTTGACGGGGTGGGCATTTTTACTTGTCGGGACTTTGAGTCCCGCTCACGCTGCCATAACACCATCGCTTTCGGCGCCCATGGCGCGGGCAAACTGGGCAAACCGCTTCTCGACGTCTTCCCCGGCCAGTTCGCGCGCCGGCCCGTCGAGGAGGAGCCGGAAGCGGCCGCCGGACTTGTCGAGCCTGCAATGGGGCAGCACACCGGGCGACGCGGCGGCGATGGTGCAGCCGAGGCGCATACCCAGTCCAAGCGCAAGCGCCCTCGAAAGGTCGGACGGGTCCACGAGCTCGGCCACCTCCGTCTCCGGCGTTGCCGCCTTCACGCGGCGGTAGCGCGCGGCAAGCGCGGTGGCGAGAAGCACCCTGCCCTCATGTCCAAGATCGGTCAGCGCCACCCGCGTGGCCGCCTCCCAGCAGGCCTGATGGCGATGGTCCGGGTGGGTGCGCCAGTTCACGTCCACCAGCAGGCAGGCCGTTTGCATCAGCCGGCGTTCCTGGCGGTTGGCCGGCGCCATCGCTTCGATCAGCCAGTTCCCCAGCTCCGCTCCAAACCCGGGGGCGCGGGCATGAAGGCGTTCCATCTCGGCCGCCGCGGCTAGAAGCGGGTCCTCGGATCTAAGAGCCGGCGCCATTGCCTCGAAGACAACGCCTTCACGCAGGCCGAAGGCGGAGATCGTGATCCGCACGGGTGCCAGCGCGTCGACGAGCCCCCGAAGCAGCCGTCCGGCCATGGGCAAGGCCCCCGCGCGGTTCTCCGACACACCCTCCATGCCCGCGAGCATCTCCGGCGTTGCCCTGGCGGCGAAGCGCGCGAGCGTCCGCGCCTGGGCCGCCGTCATCGCATATTCGTGGAGAACCTTCAGCGGGTAGCCGCGGCGTTCGATATCCGCCCGGGCCAGAGCCCGCCAGGCGCCGCCCACGAGGAACAGACGAAGCCCCCGGCGCCGCAAGGCGGGGGCCACACTCGCCAGCGCTTCGGTGATCACACTGTCCGGATCCGCCTCGCGCGCCAGACGCAGCGGGCCGAGGGGAGTCGTCACGCCCACGCCAGGCAGCCCGCCCGACACAGGGCATAGCTCCATCGACGCGCCGCCAAGATCCACCACCACGCCCTCGGCACCAGGATTGCCATAGAGCACGCCAGAGGCTGCAAAACGGGCTTCATCTGCCCCGCTGGCGACCTTGAGGCGGATGCCTGTCAGGCGTGCGACGTCTTCCCTGAAGGCGGGGCCATCCGCGGCATCCCGAATGGCCGCCGTGGCCACGCCGGCAAGCGTGGCGACATGCAGATGCTCGGCGACCGCCGCGAAGCGCGTGATCGCGCGGAGCGCACGCGCCCGCCCCTCCGGCGAGAGGCGCCCCGTCTCGGCAATCTCCGCGCCAAGCCCGCACATCACCTTTTCGTTGAACACCACCGCTGGCGCACGGGAAGCGCCCTCGTACACCACGAGGCGCACGCTGTTCGAGCCGGCATCGACGACGCCGATCCGTCCCTCCCGGGTCCCGGGCTCGGCGAAGGAACGCGCGGCGACCTCCGGTACGAGGCTCGGCTGATGCGCCGGCGATGCCGTATCGCGATCCTCGGTCACGACACGGATGCCGGGTGCGCTCACCCGCGTTCTCGGCCTGGGCGCAGCTGGCCTGCGGCGCTGCCCGTCACCCTCACTCACGCGCGCTCCCCCTGCGCCAAGCCGCCCGCGCCGAACGACGCCACACGCCTACTCCGCCGCCTCGGCACCGGTCGCCAACTCCCGCGCGAGCCGCGGCGCATCCGCCGTGCCGCTGCGCCCCCGGCCCGAGAGGCTCGGATGCCGCATGAAGAACTCATGGGTGTTGAAGAGCGGCTCGCCAGCCGGCGCACTCGCCCTCACATGGCTGCCGTCGGGCATCAGCACCCAGGACTGCGCCTCGTCCCGCAGGTTGGCCGCCATCACCTGCTGGAGGATCTGATCGCGCACAGTCTCGTTCTCGATCTCCACCAGCGTCTCGACGCGCCGGTTGAGGTTCCGACCCATCCAGTCCGCCGAACTGATGAAGAGCCGCGCCTCCGCACTTGGCAGGCCATGGCCGTTGCCGAAGCAGCAGATGCGGGAGTGCTCGAGGAAGCGCCCAACGATGCTCTTCACCCGCACATTGTCCGACAGGCCCGGCACGCCCGGGCGCAGGCCGCAGATGCCCCGGATGACGAGGTCGATCTTCACGCCCGCCTGGCTCGCGGCATAGAGCGCGTCGATCATGTCCTCCTCGATCAGGCTGTTCATCTTGGCCCAGATCTGCGCGGGGCGCCCGGCGCGGGCATGCTCTGCCTCGGCCTCGATCAGCTTGATGAGCGTCGGCTTCAGCGTGATCGGCGCGGCCTGCACCTTCTCCAGCCCGTGCGGCTCCGCATAACCGGTGGTGAAGTTGAAGATCTTCGCGGCGTCCCGCCCATGCTCCGGCGAGCAGGTGAAGAGCGAGAGGTCCGTATAGATCTTCGCGGTGATGGGGTGGTAGTTGCCCGTGCCGAAATGCGTGTAGGTCACCAGCTCCGTGCCCTCGCGCCGAACCACGGTGCTGATCTTCGCGTGGGTCTTGAGGTCGACGAAGCCGAAGACAACCTGCGCGCCCGAGCGCTCGAGTTGCCGCGCCTGGCGGATATTCGCCGCCTCGTCGAACCGCGCCTTCAGCTCCACCAGCGCGGTGACGGATTTGCCGTCCTCCGCCGCCTCGCAGAGGGCGCTGACGATCGGGCTGTCCCGGCTCGTGCGGTAGAGCGTCTGCTTGATGGCAATCACGTTCGGGTCCCGCGCCGCCTGCTGCAGGAAGTTCACCACGATCTCGAAGCTTTCGTAGGGGTGGTGGAGCAGCATGTCCTTCTGCCGGATCGCGGCGAAGATGTCCCCGTCATGGTCGCGCACCCGCTCGGGCAGGCGCGGCTGGTAGGGCATCCATTTGAGGTCCGGCCGGTCGTCGATCACCAACTCCGACAGGGCGGCGATGCCGACCACGCCATCCACCTCGATGATCTCTTCGGGCCGCGCACCCGCCTCGGCGATGATAAGGTCGCGGAGCTGCTTCGGGCTGTCGGAAGTGAGCTTGAGGCGGACGACCTCGCCGCGGCGGCGGCGCTTCAGCGCGGTCTCGAACTCGCGCATCAGGTCCTCGGCCTCTTCCTCCACCTCGAGGTCGCTGTCGCGCAGCACGCGGAAGAGGCAGTGGCCGGCAGGCTCGTAGCCCGGGAAAAGCTGGTCCTGGAAAAGCTCCAGCAGCGTCTCGAGCGGCAGGAAGCGGATGGCGCCTTCCGGTCCGTCACCGAGCCGGAGGTAGCGCTTGAGCTGCTGGGGCACCGGGATCAGTGCGTCGAGCGGCTCGCCGTCGCGCACCCGGCGCAGGCTGAGCGCGAGCGCAATGCCCTCGTTCGCGATGAAGGGAAACGGGTGCGCGGGATCGATGGCGAGCGGCGAGAGCACGGGGAAGACCTGCTCCATGAAGTGCCGGGCCAGCCACTCCTTGTCCGCGTCCGTCAGATCGGAAGCGGCGACCATGTGGATGCCTTCGGCGGCCAGCTCCTCCTTCAGGCGCAGCCACACCTCCTGCTGGCGCTGCTGCAGGCGGCCGGCCTCCGCATCGATGGCGGCGAGCTGCTGTGCCGGCGTGCGCCCGTCGATGCTCCGTGCCTCCACCCCGGCATTCACCTGCGCACGAAGGCCGGCAACGCGCACGCAGTAGAATTCGTCGAGGTTGTTGCCGGAGATCGAGAGAAAGCGCAGGCGCTCCAGCAGCGGCTGCGCCGGGTTCTCCGCCTCCTCCAGCACCCGCCAGTTGAAGCCGAGCCACGAGAGTTCGCGATTGATGAAGCGCTCGGCCCCTGCGATGTCGACCGTGACCGCATGCTCGGGCGGGATGGATGTTTCGGCGAGGTTCAGGAAATCAGCGCGCATCGGCTCACTCCTCGGCAGTGTTCTCGGCGGTGCCGGCTTCCTTCATCGCCGCAGCGGCCAGCGCAAGGGTCACGCCCCGTCGCTTGCGCAGCGTCGCACACTCATCGACCAGCGCCACCGTCCGCGCGACGCCGGCGAAGGAGCGCTCGGTACGGCTTGCAAGATAGGCCGAGGCGGGGCCCTCGATATCAAGCCCGCGATCTCTCCCGAGCTTAACAATGAGCGACGACAAAAGCGCGTCATCCGGAATGACGATCTCGGCGAGGGCAAGGCTCTGAAGCCGTGAGGCCAGATCGGGGGTGCGGATGGACCAGCGCGCAGGGGCTTCGCGCCCGGTCACCAGAAGCCTCGTCTGCCCGGACGCTGCGAGATTGTAGAGGTGGAAGAGCCCGTCCTCCGCAGGCTGCGCGTCCTTGGCAGGCAGTCGCGCGAGACGGTCCCCATCCTCCACGATCACAACAGGGGCCGCGGCCAGCGCGTCCACCGCGTCCGGGTGAAGCGCCAAGGCGTCCACGCGCTCCGCCGGAACCTTTGCCATCAGAGCATGCGCCAGATGGGTCTTGCCGGAGCCTGCGGGACCGCTCAAGGCGAGCCGGCCATCGGGCCAACGGGCGGGAGCCAACACCGTGTCGGCCGCATGGGCATTGGCCGGTGTAACCATGAAGTCGGCCAGGCCGAGAGCGGGACGGACAGGGAAGGCGAAGGTGAACTGCAAGGTGCCGGCCTCGCTCATTCGCCC
Source organism: Pseudomonadota bacterium (assembly GCA_038526025.1). Classification (GTDB taxonomy): domain Bacteria; phylum Pseudomonadota; class Alphaproteobacteria; order Rhodobacterales; family Rhodobacteraceae; genus Thermohalobaculum. The sequence goes on along the minus strand of JBCBHB010000054.1, from coordinate 1,216 downwards.
GGCTCCCCGTCCAAGCTCTCCGCCCCGCGATCCATACGGCTTTCCCGCTCCTCCCGCGCCCGCGCGGCCCGCCAGGCGGGATCGCCCTGATAGAGCCGGCCCGCACGGTACTGGCTGACGAGGAAGCGCGCGAGGACGCCTATGCCCGCCGCGGCCGGTACGGCGATCAGCATGCCCACAAAACCCATCAGGGCACCGAAGACCGAGAGCGCGAGCATCAGCCAGACCGGGTGGAGCTTCACATGCCCGCCCACCAGCTTCGGCGTGAGGTAGTTGCCCTCCACCACCTGCCCGATAACGAAGATCACGGCGACGGCAACGATCCATGCGGGATCCGCCCAGAACTGGCTGACGGCGATCCCGATGGAGATCACCCCGCCCAGGATCGAGCCCACAAAGGGAATGAAGCTGATCAGCCCGGCAAAGAGCCCGACGAGCAGGCCGAAATCGAGCCCCACAACGGTCAGCCCGAACGCGTAGAAGCCACCCAGGATCATACAGACCGTGAGCTGGCCCCGGATGAAGCCGGCCAGCACATCGTCGAGCTCAAGCGCCAGGCGGCGGAGCGTGTTCTGATGCTGACGGGGCGCGAGATCGTCGATCGCAGCGATAAGGTTGTCCCAGTCGTAGAGCAGATAGAAGGCGACGACCGGGGTGATGACGGCGATCGTAACGAAGTCGACCACTGCGAGCCCGCCGACCCACACCTTCTCCAGCACCCGCACGGACCACTCCTCGGCCCGGCCCTGCAGCATGCTGATCATGCGCGCCGCCATGCCGTCATCGGGGGCGTCGACCGGCAGCGCATTGCTGATGAAGCCTTGGATCGAGCGGATATGGTCCGGCGCGCCTGCAATCAGGCTACGGACCTGGTCGATCACCGCGGGTACGAGGAACAGTGCGACGAGGAAGAAGAAGCCGGCGATACCGACGGAGAGCGTGACCGTCGCCATCATGCGGCTGAGCCCTGAACGCTCCAGCCTGTCGGCCAGCGGATCGGCCAGATAGGCGATGGCGGCGCCCAGAATGAACGGCAGCAGCGGTGAGGCCAGGAACCAGAGCACCGCAAGGAGGACGAAGAGGCCGAGGCCCCACCAGCGAAGCTGCTCTCCTACCGTCATGATGCGCCCGCTCCGCCTCGCTCGGCCCGGCGCGCCCGGACCCTGCCCCTTCGCGGTTGACCAAGGTGCCCGCGCCCTTGCACGAAAGGGCAGGG
>JBCBHB010000053.1:0-9499 GCA_038526025.1 Pseudomonadota bacterium | reverse complement strand
TCCAGGGTACCGCCGCTGCCGTTGCGTCGCCCGCCATCGTCCGTGCGCATGACGCGCTGGCCTCGTCCGGCTCCGTGCGCGTCTTCGCCTGGCTCGACTACATCCAGCCGAACATTGCCGAGGCCTTCGAGAAGGAGACGGGCATCACCGTCGAGCTCACCACCTTCGGCTCGAACGACGAGGCGGAGTCGACGATCCAGGCCAATGGCGGCAAAGGCTTCGACGTGATGTTCCCGTCGATCACCAACCGCGCCGGCTACGAGAACGCTGATGCGCCCGACGGCATCTACCTGCTGCCGCTCGACCCCGCGAAGATCAACTTCGACGCCGTGATCCCCAGCTTCATGCGCGACAGCGCGGCCCTCGGCGGCACCTACAAGGGCAACCAGGTGCTCCTGCCGTTCAACTGGGGCACCGAGGGCGTGACCCTCGACCGTTCGGCGCACGACATCGCCGATGCCGACCTCTCCTTCGGCGATCTCTGGATGCCGGAAGCGAAGGGCAAGGCGGCGTTCCGCCAGAAGTCGGTGATCATGGGTACGGGCCTCTACCTCGACGCTCAGGGCATCGTGAAGTCGAACCGCATGCTCGATGTCTACAAGTCCGAGGAAGACGCCCGCCGCGTATGGGGCGAGGTCACGAAGTGGATCCTCGAGCGTAAGGACAACTTCGGCGCGTTCTGGAACAACGCCACCGAGGCGACGTCGGCGTTCAAGGAAGCGGGCTGCACCATCGGCCAGACCTGGGACACGACCGGCCTGCTCCTCAACCGCGAGAACGACAGCCTTGTCTACCGCGCGCCGAAGGAAGGCATCATCACCTGGCTCGACTCGGTCGGCATGCCCTCGGGCGCCGAGAACATCGAGCAGGCACACGCCTTCATCAACTTCGTGCTGACGCCGGAGATCGGTGGCCTCTTCGCCAACAACACCGGCTACAACTCCGCCGTGGCGGGTGCCGCCGAGTTCGCGTCGGACGAATACAAGGCTCAGTTCAACGAGGTCTATCGCCCCGATGTGCTGGCCAACATGTGGTGGTGGCAGGCCGACACCCCGTTCTTCGCCCCGGTGCGGAACGAGTTCGTCGAGATCATCACCAACGCCTGACGAGCCCTGGGAAAACGCAGCAGGCCAGGCTCGAGAGAGCCTGGCCTTTCTGTATCTCGGTCAGGTTTCAGCGGCGGGGTGCGTTCTCACGCGTCCTCTTCAGCCTCCAGCTCGGCCTCCTGCTCGGCCGCTTCTTCAGCGGCCTCTTCGGCACGTTCCTCGGCCTGGGTCTGAAGCCGGCCTTCCGTGGCGAGCGCGCTTGCCTGGCGTGCCTTCAGCCGGGCCGATTCCGCGAGGCCGATCGCTTCCTTCTTCTGCCCAGCTGCCGCCAGATCTTCGGCCGCCGTCAGCTCGGTCTGCGCTTCGAAGAGGCGTTCGGACGCATAGCTTGCGGCCTGGTTCGTCATGGCGTTCTCGACCGCGGCGCGCGCCTTGAACAGCGCGATCTCCGTGTCGCTCATGCCACCGCATCCCGCCAGCAGCAGCCCGAGCCCGAAGCCCACGCCCATGATCATCCGGTTCAGGCTCATGCCAACTCTCCCTCGCAATGCACCGTGGGCGCAAAGAATTCCAGCACAAACCGTAGCGGGCTGCGGCGCCCGCGGCCAGCATGCCATTCGCCTGTCATCAAACTTCGCTAAGGGAGTTGCACTGAGACAATGAAAAGGACGGGGACGGTGCATGACGGACGCGACGCACGCGACCGGCGGGGTAGCTGTGGGCCAAATGCGGGGCCGAGAGGTCCGGCTCGAGCAGGCATCCGTCACCTATCCCAACGGCTTCACCGCTGTTCATCCGACAGATCTGCGCATCGAGGCGGGTGAGTTCTTCTCCATCCTTGGCCCCTCCGGCTGCGGCAAGACGACGATCCTGCGTACCGTCTCCGGTTTCCAGGAGCCGTCGACCGGCCGCATTCTGATCGGCGGAGAGGACATGGCGGGGATCGGCCCCAACGGCCGGCCCACCGCGCTCATCTTCCAGAACCTCGCTCTCTTCCCGCTGATGACCGTTTGGGAGAACGTCGCCTTCGGGCTCGAAGCGCGCGGCATGAGGAAGGCAGAGCGCCGGCGTCGGGCCGAGGAGCTGCTGGCCCTCGTCGCCCTCACTGGCCAGGAGGACAAGAAACCCACGGAGCTTTCGGGCGGGCAGCGTCAGCGCGTGGCCGTGGCGAGGGGGCTGGCGGTTGAGCCGGCGGTGCTGTTGCTGGACGAGCCGCTTTCGGCGCTCGATCTCAAGCTCCGCCAGCATATGCGCGCCGAGCTGCGTTCGATCCAGAAGAAGACCGGCGTCACCTTCATCTACATCACGCATGACCAGGGCGAAGCGCTCACGATGTCGGATCGCATCGCAGTCATGAACCATGGACGCGTCGAACAGGTTGGGCCTGGCGACGAGATCTACGCCACCCCGGCATCGGCTTTCGTGGCAAGTTTCGTTGGCGAGACGAACGCCATCCCGGGCCGCCTGAAGGCGGCCGACGGCAAGCGCGCCTGGATCGAGACCCCGCTCGGCGCGTTCACGGCGCGCAATCCGCATGGTGTGGGCGAAGGGCGGGAAGCGATGCTCTTCATCCGGCCGGAAGCGATGCGGTTCGGCGACGGGGAGAACCGGATCGACGCGCGGGTGACGCGACGCGACCTGGAAGGCGCCTTCGTGAACATCTTCGCCGAGGCTGGGGGTCGCGAGCTATCCCTGCACCTGACCAACACAGGCGATGCCGGGCGCAACCTGGACGGCCCACAGAGCCTGACATTCGATACCGGCGACGCGTTGATCCTGCCCAAGGGCGAGCTTGCCCGCACGGGGAAGGAGCTGGTCGAGGCATGACCGCGCTCATCGGCAATATCGGCCAGATGCAGCGGAGCTTCGGCAGCGCCCTCGTGAGCGTTTTCTTCCTTGCGGTGGCCGGCTGGGCCGCCCTTCTCATCGTCTTCCCGCAGCTGGTGATGCTGGACAGCTCGCTGACCCGGCCTGCGCGACAGCTCGACAGCGCCATCGCCGCTCAGCTTGCCGCCGACGCTGCCACCTGCATCACGATCCTGGAGCAGTACCAGCCGTCGGATGCCCCTGCCTCACCGGCGAGCAGCGGCGGCCTCGCCATCCCGTCGCCGAGCACGACGGCCCCGTCGGCCGGGCTTGCGATACCAAGCCCGAGCACCACGGCGCCCTCGAGCGGCGGTCTCGCCATCCCCTCACCCGGCAGCACCGCCGGCAGTGTCGGGGGGCGCCCCTACATCCTCCAATGCGACAGGACGTCGACCGAGCTTCAGCTCGTGCGCGACGAAGCGGCGGGCCGCGTCCTGCTCGACGTCCTCTACGACCTGCCCAAGCTGGGCGTCGACGAAACAGCGCCCATCGACGACCAGATCGCCCAGGCCCGCGAGATCGGTGCGCTCGCGGAGGAGCTCGTCGTCACCCTCCGCGCGCAGGAAGCCACCGCCTTTCGCTGGAGCCTGACCAACTACGAAGTGCTGACCGCCGCGCGCGCGATCCCCATGGAACCGGCGACCCTGGCGGCGGACAGCGCCAGCCTTGAGAACAAGCTCTACAGTATCGTCGGCCTGCGCTATGTGGAGGATGGCGTTGTCCACAAGCGCCTCGCCCTCATCACGCTCGCACGCACCATCGTCTTCGCCATCATGGCGACCGCGCTCGCGCTGATCATCTGCTACCCAATCGCCTACAATCTCGCGCTGAAGTCGACGAAGGAGAAGGCGGTCTGGCTCTTTCTCGGCCTCGTCATCCCCTACGCCATCGTTGAGCTGATGCGCGTCTATGCCTGGGTGTCGATCATCGAGACCAACGGGCTCTTCAACGCGGTGCTCGATTGGATCGGGGTGCTTTCGATCGCGGAAGGCGAAGCGATACCGTTCAAGCGCTATCCGCTCACCGTGTTTCTCGTGATCGTCTACACGTACATCCTCTTCATGGCGTTCCCTATCGTGAACGTGATGTCGACGCTGGACCGCAACCAGATCGAGGCGGCACGGGATCTTGGTGCCAGCACCTGGCAGGTGCATTGGCGCGTGGTGATCCCGCATACGAAACCCGGCATCGCAGTAGGCTGCATCAGCACCTTCATGCTGGCCGCGGGCGCCTTCTCCGTTCCCCGCATCATCAGCCGTGGGCTGCAGGGGGAGTGGTTCAGCCAGACGATCTACAACAAGTATTTCGAGAGCGGGAACTCGGAGGTCGGCGCGGCCTACGCCTTCGCCTTCATCCTGCTCTGCTTCGTGATCGTGGCGATCTTCATGCGCGTGATGAATGCGCGCCTGAAGGACTTCGTGCGCGCCTGAGGGCCGGGAGGACAAGATGGCCGACACAGCACTCCGCCAGCCCACCGTTTCCCGCCGGCTCTGCGCGCCGAGCATGGGCGCCGATACGCTGCTCTCGCTCTACACCGGTCTCTTTCTCGTCTTCATGTTCCTGCCGCTCGTCCTCATGATCGTCTCGAGCGTCAACGATCTTTCGCCCCCATCCGCCACACAGTGGGAGGGCCTTACTGCAAAATGGTACCGCTTCTTCTGGGCGGACGAGGCGTTTCTCGCAGCCGACCCCGTCCTCCGCGCGCTCGACCGGGACCGGCTGATCGCCTGCACCCTCGCCTCGCTCCAGATCGCGGTGATCGTCGTACCGCTCGCCCTGGTGCTCGGCCTCTCGGGCGCGGTGCTGCTGACACGATGGAAGAGCCGGGCGAACGGCTTTCTCTGGTGGCTGCTGCTCTCCCCGCTGCTCGCGCCCGGTATCGTCATCGGGCTCTCCGCGCTGGTGTTCTGGGGCGAACTCGGCGTGAACGCAGGCATCTTCACCATCGTCGCGGCGCAGACGACCTTCATCGCCGGGTACCCGATGCTGATCATGATGGCGCGGCTGCAGCGCCAGCCGCCGGAGTTCGAAGAAGCGGCGCTCGACCTCGGCGCCTCGCCCTTCCGCGTGTTCCGCCGCATAACGCTGCCCTTCCTCATGCCCGCCATCGTCTCGGCCGGGGTGATCGCCACGCTCGCGAGCCTCGAGAACTACAACACCACGATGTTCGCCAAGGGCGGCGCCTGCACGCTCGCCACCGAGATCGGCGCCATGGCCCGCAACCCCAACGGCCACCCCCCGGTGATCAACGCCCTCGGCACCGTGATCATTGTCGCCACCATCATCGGCGCAACGGCCCACACGCTGCTGAGCCGCCGCCAGGCGGGGTGACCGAAAGGACGATGGCGCGGTTGACGGACCTCGATGCCCAGCCCAGCGTCCGGACGATGAGCGAGAGACCTTCCCCAATCGTCGCGCGTTGTCACCCGGCACTCGAAGGCTTGCTCCCGCCGCCGGTGCCGGCGCGGGCCGCGCTGCCGGATTGGCTGCGTGCCATGCCCTCGGATGTGGAGAGCCCGTTGATCGGCGAGGCCGTGCGCACGCTGAAGCACTGTTCGCCGATGATCGATGCGCTCGGCCTCGGCTTCATCCTACCGCTCCCCGCGCGGGTCGAGGCGCGGGGCGGGGCGCTGCATTGGGACTGGGACTTTCCGGTGATCGAGGACGCGCCACTCTCCCGCGCCCCGCTTGGTGTGCATGTGCCCGAGCAGGCAAGCGGAAGCCCCTTGGCGCCGGCCGAAGGCGGCTTCATCGTCAAGTTCCTCAACTACTGGTCCCTGTCGGCGCCCCCTGGCTGGCAGATCCTCTTCACGCACCCCTTCGGCCACCCCGACCTGCCGTTCCGTACGCTCACCGGGCTCGTGGACGCGGACGGGTTCAGGGATGGCTACGTGCACTTCCCTGCCCTCTGGCCGAACCCTGTCTGGGAGGGCGTGCTGGAAGCGGGCACGCCCGTTGCGCAAGCCATCGCTCTCCCCCGCATGGCCCCCGGCATCGAGAGCCGAGTGATGACATCAGACGAGGTGACAGCCTGCCGTACGGTGCAGGAAGCCCTTCAGTCAGAACGCGGCGTGTATCGTCGCAGCTACCGGATCGGGCCCGCGTCGGCGTGACAATCGGGCTCGCACGCAAGAAAAGGCTGGATATGTGAAGCTTCTGTGACAGACTTCTCCCTACCAATGGAGGGAGGGGGCTATCGATTACGATCAAGACGTCATTCGCCTGGCGCCGGTACGCCATCACGTTAAGGCATGGCCGCTGATTGCAAGCCTGATCGCAGCGCAATGGATGGCGAGCCCCGTCGCGGCCGAGCCCTTGAACCCGCCCACCACCCGCGCCGAGCAGCGGCTCCTGTGTCTCGACTATATGGACCGCGGCTTCCCCTCCGGCCTCGTGGAGCGGCTCTGCGCTTCGGAGTTCTCTTTGCCGTCGGCGTTCCTGATGAAGTGCGGGCGTGGCCTGGAGAAGGGCTTCGGTTCGGAACAAGAGCGCGATGCTTGCGTGGCTTTTCTTGCCTCCGCCTCCGATCGCGCGGCTTCAGGCTATGTGCGGCGCTAGAGACGCGGGGAATGGAGCGGCAGGCTTCCGGCGCTCGACCGCGTGAGGGTCTTCAACCAAAGCGCGCCCGCATCGCCGCGTGCGGCCAGCCTGCCGGCATAGTCGGCCGCAGCGGCCTGATCCCGCGCCTCAGCCGCCGCCCTCGCCGCGATGGCCAGCGCTTCCGCCTCTTCACACGCAAGCGCCAGTACCCGCTCAGCTGCCTCCAAGGCCCTCGGCCACTGCCCGGCACGCAGCGCCGTCCGGGCGAGATTGCGCCAGCTATCGACATCGTCCGGCATGAGCTTCGCCGCCTGCCCGAAGGCCGCTGCTGCCTCCGACACCGGGGCGCCCTGATCGACAAGCCAGCGCCCAAGCTCGAACCACGCGTTCGCATGGTTCGCGTCGGAGGCGACCGCGCGCCTCAGCCAAGCGCCCGACTGCGCGCCCTTGCCTTGGGCCTCCAGCACCTTTGCAAGGTTGTAGAAGACCGATGCAGTCGCCCCGCGCTCGCGCGCAAGACGTCGAAGCCGGGCCTCGGCCTTCTGCCAATCGCCCGTTCGGATCAATGAATCCAGATCCTTAACCATCTCTCTTTCCGCTCCGCGGCAAGACGCTACGTCAACGTGACCTGCTGTGAGCCACACATGCCTGTTCGGGCTGACAGGGAGAATGAAGATTGTGTAACCAGTGATTCCACAACAAGGCGCACTACTTCCGCGTGTGTGACGTGTCACTGAACGATGTGTGCGTAAGAAAAAACGGCCCCTTCAGGGGCACTCCATCCCTTGGGAGGACTTCATGACCGAGACCACCAATACCCGCCGCTCTTTCCTGCGTGGGGGCCTGCTCGCCGGCGGCGCCGCTGCTGCAACGCTCGCCGCTCCGCAGGTCAGCCGTGCGCAGACCGTTACCATTAAGATGCAGGGCGCATGGCCCGATGCGAACGTCTTCTCCGACTTCGCAAAACAGTATGTCGACCGCGTGAATAAGATGTCCGGCGGGCGCATGCAGATCGACTACCTGCCCTCGGGTGCGGTTGTGAAAGCCTTCCAGATCCAGGACGCCGTTGCCGATGGCGTGCTCGACGGCGGCCACCACGTGACCGCCTACTGGTACGGCAAGAACAAGGCGGCCTCCCTCTTCGGCACGGGCCCCGTGTTCGGCGCCAACGCCTCTCAGATGCTGGCGTGGATCCAGTACGGCGGCGGTAAGGCGCTCTATGACGAGCTGATCCAGGACGTGCTGGGCCTCAACCTCGTCGGCTTCTTCGCCATGCCGATGCCGACCCAGCCGCTGGGCTGGTTCAAGCAGGAAATCACCAGCCTCGACGACATGAAGGGCCTCAAGTGGCGTACCGTCGGCCTCGCCGCGGATGTCATGCAGCAGGCGGGCGTGGCCGTGACGCAGCTTCCGGGCGGCGAGATCGTGCCAGCACTCGAGCGCGGCGTGATCGATGCCTTCGAGTTCAACAACCCGACCTCGGACAGCCAGTTCGGCGCCCAGGACGTCTCGAAGCACTACCACATGTCGAGCTACCACCAGGCCGCCGAGTTCTTCGAGATCATCTTCAACAAGGACGTCTATGACGGCCTGAGCGAAGAACAGCAGTCGATCCTCGAATATGCGGCCGAGGCGGCCAACACCGCCAACTACGGTCTCGCGATGGACAAGTACTCGGCGGACCTCCAGAAGCTGATCAACGAGGACGGCGTCAACGTCTACCGCACGCCGACGTCGATCCTGCAGGAGCAGCTCGGTGCCTGGGACGCGGTGCTCGAGAACCTCGAGCAGGACGAGTTCTTCGCCCGCGTGGTCAAGAGCCAGAAGGACTGGGCGGAGCGCTGCGCGTTCTACGACCTGCTGAACGCGGCCGACTACAAGCTCGCCTACGACCACTACTTCCCGGGCAAGCTGCCGTTCTGATCGGCATGCCGTTCCAGCAATCTGCCGGGTACCCGAAAGGGTGCCCGGTCCTCGCCTAGCCGGAGCGTCCCATGATCGCTGCCATCCACTTCATCGACCGGCTCACCAGCTGGTTTGGCCGGGCCTTCGCCTGGTGCATCCTGATCATGACCTTCGGGGTGGCCTACGAGGTGTTCAGCCGATACCTCTTCGGCGCGCCCACCGCCTGGGCCTTCGACCTCAGCTACATGATGTACGGCGCGCTCTTCATGATGGGTGGCGCCTATGCGCTGGCCACGAATGCGCATGTTCGGGGCGACTTCCTCTACAGACTGTGGAGCCCGCGCTGGCAGGGCCGCGTGGAACTCGTCCTCTACTTCATCTTCTTCTTCCCCGGCGTTCTCGCGCTCATCTTCGCCGGCTGGAAGTATGCCGAGCGGTCGATCCGCTACACCGAAGTGAGCGTGATGAGCCCGGCAGGCATGCCGATCTTCCAGTTCAAGGTGCTGATCGTCGCCGCGGGCGTGCTGCTCCTGCTGCAAGGCATTGCGCAGGTCCTCCGCTGCATCTGGGCGATCCGCTACGACGAGTGGATCGGGCACGATGAGGACGTGGAAGAACTCGAGGATGTCATCCTCCGTGAAGCCCGTGAGAAGGGCCTCGGTGGCGGCGTACCGCGGAAATAAGGAACAAAAAGAATGACCGATCCGCAAATCGCGATCTTGATGCTCGCGATCTTCATCCTCACGATCTTCCTTGGCTTCCCTGTTGCCTTCACGCTGATGGCAGTAGCAGTGCTGTTCGGCTACTATGCATATTTCGACGCGGACCGGCAATGGCGCGGTCTCGACCGCCTTCCCGAAGACGCGAGCAGCCTCCAATACGCCGGTGAATGGGTTGGCGGCTTTCTCAACAACCGGATCTTCGACCTGTTCGTGAACCAGACCTATTCGGTCATGTCGAACGACGTGCTGACGGCGATCCCACTCTTCCTCTTTATGGGCTACATCGTTGAGCGCGCGAACATCGTCACGCGCCTCTTCGACACGCTCTACGTCACGGCGAAGCGCCTGCCCGGCGCCATGGCGGTGGCCGCGCTCAACGATGTAGCCCATAAAGAGGAAGAGTGGGATCGCCGTCAGCAC
>JBCBHB010000052.1:0-9500 GCA_038526025.1 Pseudomonadota bacterium | reverse complement strand
CGGCCAGCTCCCGAAATTCGCGGAGGACCTCTACCGGACGACTGACGACTACTGGCTCGTCCCCACCAGCGAGGTAACGCTCACCAACCTCGCCCGCGAGATGATCCAGGAGCCCGGCGCCCTGCCACAGCGCTTCACCACGCACAGCCAGTGCTTCCGCTCGGAGGCGGGCAGCGCGGGGCGGGACGTGCGGGGCATGCTCCGCCAGCACCAGTTCGAGAAGGTGGAGATGGTGAGCGTGGTGGCGCCCGAAGAAGGCCGCGCCGAGCTCGAGCGCATGACGCGCTGCGCCGAGACCGTGCTGGAGCGCCTCGGCCTCCCCTACCGCACCGTCGTTCTCTGCACGGGCGACATGGGTTTCGGCGCGGAGCGTACATACGACATTGAGGTCTGGCTGCCGGGCCAGAACACCTTCCGCGAGATCTCGTCCTGCAGCGTCTGCGGCCAATTCCAGGCCCGCCGCATGAACGCCCGCTTCCGCCGAGATGTGGAGGGGCGTCCGGAGTATGTCGCCACGCTAAACGGCTCGGGCCTCGCGGTCGGCCGCTGCCTCATCGCGGTGCTCGAGAACGGCCAGCAAGCGGACGGCTCGGTGACCCTGCCCGAAGCGCTCGCCCCCTACCTCAACGGCGCAACCTGCATTACCGCCGATGGCACACTCGCCTGAACGGATTGGCGCGGACCTCTCGGCGCTCGGTATCGCGGCGGGCGACACGCTGATGGTGCACGCCTCCCTCTCCGCTCTCGGTTTCGTCGAGGGCGGGGCGGCAGCCGTTGTCGAGGCGCTTGTGGCCGCCGTGGGAGCGGACGAACCGGAGAGCGGCACGCTTGTCATGCCCGGCTTCGCTGAAAGTCTGTGCGTGCCGGGCCGCCACCGCACCCTCCCCACGCCACTGCATGAAGAGGCACGGCGGCTGAGCCCCTGGCGCCCGCGATCCGAGATAGAAACGAATGCGGGCGCCATCGCAGAGACCTTTCGACGGCGGCCCGGCACCCGCCGCAGCCCCCACCCCACGGATGCCTATCTCGCACTCGGCGCGCGGGCGGACGCGATCTGCGGCGCCCATCCCCTCCCCTTCGCGACCGGCCCAGACTCACCCGCGGGGCGTCTCTACGAGCTCGACGCGAAACAACTCCTCCTCGGCGTGGGCTTCAATCGGCTCACCCAGCTCCACAACGCAGAGAGCCGGCTGCCCCATGGCCGCCGCAAGACCCGCATCCTGCCGCTTGAGGGCCGGACGGTGCTGCTCGAGGACACGGGCGACGATCTAGACGTCCACTTTCCAGAAATCGGCCGCCTCTACGTCGCTGCCGGCCACACGCGCAGGGGAATGGTGGGCGATGCGCAGGCCGTGGTCGTCCGCTCGCGTGCGGTCGACGACTTTGCCCACGCGTACCTCGCCAAGGCCCTCATCCCCGGCTGACGATACGACGCCGCGCCGTCGCGCCCGGGCTCGCCGCAGCGCAAAGCTTTGCCTATAGAGCGGCCATGGCTGAGGACGGAAAGAGCGGGCGGCGTGGGTACCATCACGGCAACCTGCGCGAGGCCCTGATCGCGGCGACACGCAGGCTGATCGCCGAGAAGGGCGTGGCCGGCGTGACGATCGCCGATGCCGCGCGGGCGGCTGGCGTGTCGCCCGCCGCCCCCTACCGCCATTTCCAGAACCGCGAGGAGCTGATCGTCGAGACCGCCGAGGCGGGGTTCGACCGCTTCGCCGAGCGGCTCGCCGCTGCGTGGAACGACGGCCAGCCGAGCCCGCTTGCCGCCTTCGAAGCCCTCGGCCGCGCCTATCTCGCCTTCGCGGCGGACGAGCCCGAGTTCTTCGCCGCCATGTTCCACCCCAGCCTTGCCGGCGAAGGCGGACCCCGCGCCGCCGCGGGCCACCGCGCCTTCGAGGTGCTGCGCCGCGCCTGCGCCAGCATGGCCGCCAGCATGCCCGCCGGGAAGCGGCCGCCGGAACTGATGATGGCCCTCCACATCTGGGCCCTCAGCCACGGTGTCGCGAGCCTCTTCGCGGGCCCCGGCGGCGGTCGGCGCAGCCCCATCGGCGCCGAGGACCTTCTCGAAAGCGGCGTCGGTATCTATTTCCGGGGCCTCGGCATCCTCCGCGACTGATTTTCGCAGGCTCGGGCCTTCTGCCGCTTGACGCGGAGGCCTTGCCCACCCACCTGTGTAAATGTGAATAACATTCACATCGTGATGGAGGACAGGATGAAGGACAGATGGGCCTGGCTGCGACGGATCGAGGAGACGCTCGACCGGTACGGCATGCCCGCATGGATCGCGACGATGGTGCTGGGCTTTGTGCTCTTCTGGCCCATTGGCCTCGCAATCCTCGGTTACATGATCTGGAGTGAGAGAATGACCTGCTGGAAGAAGCGGCGCAGAATGCGGCGCAGCGCCGACGCCCTGGCCCGCCCGAGCGGCAACAAGGCCTTCGATGAATACCGCGAGGCGACCATCAAGCGGCTCGAGGAGGAGCAGGAGGCCTTCACCGCCTTTCTCGAACAGCTCCGCATGGCCAAGGACCGCGCCGAGTTCGACCGCTTCCGCGCCGAGCGCGACCGCGGCCAGGACGACAACCGCGACAGCGGTCGGGACACCGGGCGCGGCGATGCGCCTGGCATGACCCCGCAACCCGCCTGAGCGGCGCTGACGATCGAAAGCACCACCCGGCGCGCCAAGCCCGCGCGCCGGCCCGTTCCCTGCGATCCGCCATGGACTTGGCCTCTCCCCCGCGCTTAGAAGCCGGGAGGGGACCAGCGGCGCGAGGCAGGCATGCGCATACTCATCGTGAATGACGACGGTATCAACGCGCCCGGCCTCGCCGTGGCCGAGGAGCTGGCGACCGCCCTTGCGGGCCCTCAGGGCGAGATCTGGGTCGTTGCGCCGGAGAACGAACGCTCGGGCGCGAGCCACGCCATCTCCTACGCCTCGCCCATGCGCGTGGGCCAGATCGGCGAGCGGCGCTACGCCATCGACGGCTACCCGGCGGACTGCGCGCTGGTCGGCCTCTGCCACGTGATGGCGGCTACCCCGCCGGACCTGGTGATCTCGGGCGTGAACCGCGGCTTCAACCTGGCCGAGGACACGGTTTATTCCGGCACCGTGGGCGCTGCGATGGAGGCCGCGCTGCAGGGCGTCAAGGCCGTCGCCCTCAGCCAGGCCTATACGCGCGGGCCCGAGGCGCCTGGCGATCTCTGGTCGTCCTCCCGCGGCCACGGGCTCGCGGCGCTCCAGGCGGTGCTCCGCATGCCCTGGCGCAAGGGCGTCTTCTACAACGTCAACTTCCCGCCGATCGAGAGCAGCACCGTCACCGGCATGCGCGTCTGCGCCCATGGCATGCGCGCCTCCGCCACCTTCAAGGTGCACCCGCATGTGGCGCCCAACGGCCGGGAGTACCACTTCCTCGCCCACGCCACCCGCAATGAAAGCGCCCCTGCGGGCACGGATGCAGCGCTGGTCACCGAAGGCCTCGTGACCATCAGCCCCCTCTTCCCCCAGATCACGGCGGAGGACCTGCTGGAGGGTGCAGCTGCAGCACTTGCCGGGGGCCCCAACCGCAGCGCCGCGGGCGGCGCCTGAGGTCCCGCCCATGGAGCCCGGCAGCCGCGCGGAAAACCTGATGCGCATGATGCTGAGCCTGCGCCAGTCCGGCGTGCGGGATGCGCGGGTGCTGACGGCGATGGAGACCGTGCCGCGCGAGCTCTTCGTCGGCGAGGCCTTCGCCGAACGCGCCTTCGACGACACGGCCCTGCCCATCGACTGTGGCCAGACCATCTCCCAGCCCTCCGTCGTGGCGCTGATGACCGAGGCGCTGGGCGTGACGGACCGCTGCAAGGTGCTCGAGATCGGCGCGGGATCCGGCTACCAGTCCGCGGTGCTCGCCCGCCTCGCCCGGCGGGTCTACGCTATCGAGCGGCACCGCCCCCTCGTCATCGCCGCCCGCGCCCGCCTCGAAGCGCTCGAGATCGGCAATGTCACCTTCCGCATCGGGGACGGCACACGGGGCTGGCGCGAACAGGCGCCTTTCGACCGGATCCTCTGCGCAGCCGCGGCCGACGACGCGCCCGCGCTCCTGTTGGAACAGCTGCGCCCCGGTGGCATAATGGTGCTGCCCGTAGGCCAGTCCGACGAGGTGCAACAGCTCATCCGCATCGAGAAGTCCGAGGCGGGCGGGCTCGACTACCGCGAGCTTTCGGAAGTCCTCTTCCTGCCCCTCGTCGAGGGCATGCCGGAGGCGGGCTGAAGGCGGCTGCAGAACCGGAACAGGGCCGCCCGTGCGTAAGATGCGGGACGCCCGAGGCAGACAGGTGGCAGAACGGACCGGCCGAGAACGGCATGGCCCAGGGCCCGAGCAGGAGAGACCGAGATGCGCCAGCCCCTCACCCCGCCGCGCGCCATCGCCAGATCGGCAGGCGCCGCCATGCTGCTCGTGCTCGCCGCCTGCGCCGGCAGTCAGGACCCGGGACGCGCACCCGTCGAATATCGCGGCTCGAACCCCGCAGGCGGCAGCCCGGTGCGCGCAACGCCCGGCATCGTCGCCTATGACAGTTACGAGGCGGCAGTGGCCCGCGAGGGCGAGACCGTTGCCCAGATCGGCAGCCGGGTGGGCATCTCCGGCGCGGAACTCGGCGCCTATAACGGCCTCCAGCCAGGCACCGTGCTGCGCGCGGGCGACGAGCTCGTGCTGCCGCCCCGCCCCGGCGGCTATGGCGGTGTCAGCGTCGCCGCCGCCACGCCCGCAGCGCCTGCTGTCGCCGCACCATCGACCGCGCCGCTCGCCGATCCCGCTCTCGGGACACCGATCCCAGGGCTTGCCACCGGCGGGGCCGTGGAGACCGGCAGCCTCGATCCGGCCGGGGACCTGACCGCGGGCGCGGCGGCGGGTACGGCCGCAGGTACTGTGGCAGGTACGGCGGCTGGGACCGCCGTCGCGGCCGGCGCCGCCGATGGCACAGCCCAGCCCGGGGCCCGCGGCGGCTGGACCGATGCATCGGAGGGCAATGCCGCCTGGTCGCCGGATCTTGCCGCCGCTGCGATCGACCGCGCGGAGACACCCACGTCAACGGCAGGCGCCCCGGAAGCCCAGGCAGCGCTCTCCGACGCCGCCGCAGCAGCCGCCGGTGCGCCCGATACGGGGCCCACACCCGGCAACAGCATCGAAACCCCGCCCTCGGCCGATGCCCCGCTGCCGCCCGAACCCGAACCCGCCGCCCGTCCCGCCTCGCCGGAACTCGCGCAGTACCAGTCCGACGCGCCCGAGCTGACGCCCGACACACGCACAGCGGCGGTCGAGGAAGAGGCGAAGGCCGCCGATCGCGACGCGGCCGCAGCCCTCGACGATACCTCACCCTCCTCCAATCCCGACCTCGGTATCACCTTCCTCCGCCCGGTCAATGGCGCCATTGCCGTGCCCTACAATCTCTCCAACAGCGGTGTCCGCAACGAGGGCGTCGACTTCGACGCGCCGCCGGGCAGCGTCGTGCGCGCCGCCGCCGGGGGCGAGGTGGCCCTTGTCTCCCAGTCCCTGGGCGGGCTCGGCACCATCGTGCTCATACGCCATCGCGGCGATGTGCTGACGGTCTACGGACGGGTGACCAACGTGCAGGTCGGCAAAGGCAGCCGCGTGGCCGCCGGCCAACCCATTGGCGTGGTCGCCGAGGGCGATGGCGCGAGCCCGCCGCGGATGCATTTCGAGATCCGCCGCGGGGCCGAAAGCGTGGACCCGGAACGCTATCTATGAGCCGGAAGCGCCCGCGCCCACCCACGTCATCGTAGCCGCTAGATCGTGAACAATAAGCGTACATCACTGTTCTGCTTCTGCGAACCCCGCGCTTCCGAGATGTATTGTCGGGGGCGCGGCTGGCGGGCGGGCCGCTGAGGGCGCGAAGCGCCTGAAGCCGGGGCGACCAGACAGCCCGCCCGGCAGAGGCCCTCGCTACGCCAGCCGCCCCGCGAGGTCCTGGACGAACTGCCACGCCACGCGCCCGGACATCGCCCCGCGGGTCTGTCGCCACTCCACAGCCTCCGCGCGCAGGCGCGCCTCATCGACCGCGAGGCCAAGGGCGTCGCAATACCCGCGGATCATGGCGAAGAACTCGTCCTGGCCGCAGGGGTGGAAGCCGAGCCACAGACCGAAGCGATCGGAAAGCGACACCTTCTCCTCCGTCGCCTCGCTTGGATTGATCGCGGTCTGCCGCTCGTTCTCGATCATGTCCCGCGGCATCAGGTGGCGCCGGTTCGAGGTCGCGTAGAAGAGCACGTTCTCCGGCCGACCCGCCACGCCGCCATCCAGCACCGCCTTCAGGCTCTTGTAGTGGCTGTCGTCGTGGTCGAAGGAGAGATCGTCGCAGAACAGGATGAAGCGCCAGGGCTGCCCCGCCAGCAGCTCCAGCAGCCGGCCGATGGTGGGGATGTCCTCGCGATGGATCTCCACCAGCCTGAGCGTCCCGGTCTCCCTGTTCGCCACAG
The DNA here is from genome assembly GCA_038526025.1 of Pseudomonadota bacterium. Taxonomy (GTDB): domain Bacteria; phylum Pseudomonadota; class Alphaproteobacteria; order Rhodobacterales; family Rhodobacteraceae; genus Thermohalobaculum. Next base: position 3,025 of record JBCBHB010000052.1, on the reverse strand, counting down.
CATGCGCGGCCTTCACGAGGCTCGACTTGCCCATGCCCCGCGCGCCCCAGAGCAGCGCGTTGTTCGCGGCCCGGCCAGCTGCGAACCGGCGGGTATTCTCGAGCAGCGTGTCGCGCGCCCGGTCGATCCCCACCAGCAGATCGATCTCCACCCGCGCCACCTTCGGCACGGGCACCAGCCGGTCCGGCGCCGCTTGCCAGACCCACGCCTCCGCTGCGTCGAAATCCGGCACCACCGCAGGGGGCGGCGCGATGCGCTCGAGCGCCGCGGCGATACGCTCGAGCGCCATCGCCTCCCGCATCTCAGGGCTCGGCTGACGGTTGGCCTCGGGCATCAGGGGCCCGCCGGGGTCTCGCCGCGGGTCTCATCCGGGTCATCGTCGAAGAGGTCCTCGTCCTCCTCCTCGCCCCGCTCCCGCGCCCGCTTCTTCTCCGCGAGGCGCACGAGATGGATCGAGATCTCGTAGAGGAGATAGACCGCACCGCCGAGGCCGATCTGGCTGATGATGTCCGGCGGGGTCAGGATCGCCGCCACCGCAGCAATGCCCACCACGGCGTATTTGCGCCCGTTCGAGAGCCCGTCCGCCGTCACCAGCCCCGCGCGCCCCATCAGGGTCAGCAGCACGGGCAGCTGGAAGCAGATGCCGAAGGCGAGAATGAACGTCATGGAGAGCGAGAGATACTCGTTCACCTTGCCCAGGAACTCGATCTGGACCGCGTTGTCCGTCCCGTCCGCGCCGCCGCCCTGGATCTGGAAGTCCAGGAAGAAGTCGATCGCGAGCGGCATGATCAGGAAGTAGACAAAGCTCGCGCCCAGGATGAAGAGCGCCGGTGTCGCCACCAGGAACGGCAGGAAAGCCTGCTGTTCGGAGCGGTAGAGCCCCGGCGCCACGAATTTCCACAGCTGGTTCGCGATGAACGGAAAGGCGAGACAGAAGCCGCCGAACATCGCGAGCTTGAGATAGGTGAAGAAGGCCTCGTGCAGCGCGGTGAAGATCAGCTGCGGGGACTGGCCGCGTGCCTCCAGCTGGCTCACCAGCGGCAGCGTCAGGATGGTGTAGATATCCTCGGCGAAGATCCAGCAGATCACGAAGCCGATACCGAGCCCGATGAGCGCCTTCACCAGGCGCTCGCGCAGTTCGATCAGATGTTCGATCAGCGGCGCCGAGCTCTGCTCGATATGCGCCTCGTCATCGTCTCGCGCCATCTCAGCCCTTATCCTCGGCAGCAGCCGTCACCTTCGGGGCGGGCTCGGCCGGCGCGTCCGACGGCTTGACATCCGGGGCGGCCTGAGGCGCCGGCGCCGACGAGGCCGCGGGGGCCGGCGTCTCCGCCGGCGCCTCGGCCTTTGCGGAAGCCGCTTCCGCCGGCTTCGGGCCACCCGACATCAGGCTGTTCTGCGCCTTCTTGGCCTGCTCGCTGAAATCCACACGCGCCATCTTGTCGAAGTCGCGCTTTGCATCACGCAGCTGGTTGAAGGCGCCGCCGTCCACATCCCGTGCCGCATCTTCCATCGAACGCTGGAACTCGCGCGCGACCGAGCGGGCCTTGCCCACATACTGGCCGACAGTGCGGAACAGGCCCGGCAGTTCCTTCGGCCCCACGACGAGGAGCGCGAGGATGCCGATCACCATCAGTTCGGACCAGCCGATATCAAGCATCGCGTTCTCCGCTTCGAAGGCTGCCCGGGCGCCTCACGCTCCCCGGGCCGGATGCGCTCAGGCGCTGTCCTTCTTGGCGGCCGGCTCGGGCGTCACGTCCACGGCCTTGTCGCCGCCTTCGCTCACCTGCTTCGTCTCGTCCGGATCTTCGGCCATGCCCTTCTTGAAGCTCTTGATGCCCTTCGCCATGTCGCCCATCAGCTCGGAGATCTTACCCCGGCCGAACAGCAGCACGAGCAGGAGCACCACGATCAGGATTTGCCAGATGCTGAGGCCCATTGCCCACATTCTCCCCGCAAGGTCGCGCCGTCACGGCGCCAATTCATAGCCGGTCGCAACCGGCGCGTTCTTCGATGACATATTGGGTTCCGCCGCGGGGGGGAAGAGGCGCAGGGCCAAAATACGAACAGGCGCTATTCCGCGGCAAAAGGGCTCGCCACGCGGGACTGGCGCGCGCAGGGGAAGATGAAGCAGCGGTCGCGACGCAGGCTGAGCCACACGGGCATGCCCGGCTCGGGCAGCCAGGCATGGGGCACGGTGGCGCGCAGAAGCTGCCCGTCATGCTCCATCCGCACCTCGATAAGGCTTTGCGCACCGACAAATCGCGAGCGGACGACCCGTCCGCGCGCCGGCGCCCCGTCTTCGGAGCTAAGCTGCGGGGTCTGGCCCCGATCCGCCGCAATCTTGAGGTGCTGCGGCCGGAAGATGATCTCCACATCCGCGCCATCGACCAGGCCCGGGGTGAGGAACAGGCCGAAGGGTGTGTCGGTCTGCCGCGCCCGCACGATGCCGTGAACCACGTTGATGTCGGAGAAAAACGCGGCCGCCTGGCGGTCCACCGGGTAGTTGTAGACATGATAGGGCGCGCCGAGCTGCACGATCCGCCCGTCGCGCATCAGCGCAATCCGGTCGGCCATGCGCATCGCCTCGTCCGGCTCATGCGTCACCAGCAGCACGGCGGTGCCGGCCTCGCGCAGCGCCTCCAGCGTCTCCTCGCGCACCTCGTCGCGCAGCCGCGTGTCGAGGCCCGAGAAGGGCTCGTCCATCAGCATCACCCGCGGCCCCGGCGCCAGAGCGCGGGCCAGCGCCACGCGCTGCTGCTCCCCGCCCGAAAGCTGGTGGGGGTAGCGCGATGCCTTGGCCAGCAGGCCCACCGCCTTCAGGTGCCGCTCGACAACAGGCCCCCGGTCCCGCGCCTTCAGGCGCTTCCTCAACCCGAACGAGACGTTCTCCGCCACGCTCAGATGGGGAAAGAGCGCGAAGTCCTGGAACATCAGGCCGATGGCGCGTGCCTCCGGCGGCTGGTGCACCCGGTCGTCGGACACGACGCGCCCGTCGATCAGCACCGACACCTGCCTGACCGAG
>JBCBHB010000051.1:0-9515 GCA_038526025.1 Pseudomonadota bacterium | reverse complement strand
ATCGATCAGGGAACCACCTCGACGCGGGCGATCCTGTTCGACGCGCATATGCGCCCGGTAGCGTCGGGCCAGCAGGAGTTCGAGCAGCATTTTCCGCGCTCGGGCTGGGTCGAGCACGAGCAGGCCGATCTCTGGTCGACCACCGCCGCCACCTGCCGTGCCGCCATCGAGCGTGCTGGCGTGGGGCCGGATGATCTCTCGGCCGTGGGCATCACGAACCAGCGCGAGACCGTGTGCGTCTGGGAGAAGGAAACCGGTCGCCAGGTGCACCGCGCCGTGGTCTGGCAGGACCGGCGCACCTCGGAGATGGCAGCGCGGCTGAGGGACGAGGGCCATGGCGCCATGGTGACCGAGCGCACCGGGCTGCTGCTCGACCCCTACTTCTCCGGCACCAAGCTCGCCTGGATCCTCGATCAGACCGACGGCGCGCGGGAGAGGGCGCGGAAGGGCGAGCTCCTCTTCGGTACGGTCGACAGCTACCTCATCTGGCGGCTGACGGGCGGCGCCGTGCATGCAACGGACGCGACGAATGCCTGCCGCACCATGCTTTACAACATCCATGAGGGTGGCTGGGATGCGGAGATGCTGCGGCTTCTCGATATTCCCGAGGCGATGCTGCCGGAGATCCGCGACTCGAACGGGGACTTCGGGACCACGCGCCCCGATCTCTTCGGCCGGCGGCTGCCCATCCGCGGTGTGGCGGGGGACCAGCAGGCGGCAACCATCGGCCAGGCCTGCTTCCGGCCGGGCATGCTGAAGTCGACCTACGGGACGGGGTGCTTCGCGTTGCTCAACACGGGCGAGAAGCCGGTAACGTCGCAGAACAGGCTCCTCACCACCGTCGCCTACCAGATCGACGGCAAGCCGGCCTACGCGCTGGAGGGCTCGATCTTCGTGGCAGGCGCGGTCGTGCAATGGCTGCGCGACGGGTTGAAGATGATCCGCGAGGCGAAGGAGACGCAGCCGCTGGCCGAGGCGGCGGATGCGAACCAGGATGTGTACCTGGTGCCTGCCTTCGTGGGCCTCGGCGCGCCCTACTGGGACGCGGACTGCCGCGGCGCGATCTACGGCCTTACCCGCGGCACCGGGCCGGCGGAGTTTGCCCGCGCGGCGCTGGAGAGCGTCGGCTACCAGACACGGGATCTGTTGGACGCGATGCAGAAGGACTGGGTGTCGGAGACCGGGGCGGCATCGGACGTTGTTTTGCGCGTCGATGGCGGCATGTCGGCGTCCGACTATGCCATGCAGTTCCTCTCGGACATCATCGGCGCGCCCGTGGACCGGCCCAAGATCCAGGAGACCACGGCGCTCGGCGCCGCCTGGCTCGCGGGCATGAGCGCCGGCCTCTTTCCGGGGCTCGACGAATTCGCCGATAGCTGGGCGCTCGAACGCCGCTTCGAGCCGGCGATGGCAACCGCCGAGCGGGACCGGAAATATGCCGGCTGGAGGGACGCTGTGAGCCGGACCCTCTCCCGATAAGGGGGAGATTTGCCACCATTTACCTGGAGGTCATGGCCGCCACGTATCCCGCGGTGTCGACGTAACTCGGCAAGCAGTGGAGTGGGTGCGTGGCGACGATCACTGGACTGAAGCGGGGCTGGAGCTGGCTGTCGCAGGCGCGGCCGGCAGGCGCGGGCGAGGAGGCCGATGGCACGGGCCCGGCAGGCTCGGCAGGCACGCTGCCGCCGCCCAAGCCCTTTGCTCCGCCGCACGTGCCGAACCCTGTCTATGCCATCGGCCCGGTGCGGGGGGAGGTGGGGCTGCTGCGCCAGCTGGTGGCGCGCATTCTGCGCGACCTGCCGCGCCGGCCGTCGGGCCTTGGGCTGCGTGACACGACGGGCGCGCCGGTCGGGCGTCGCCAGCCGGTGGCTGATCTCGTGCTCCTGGGAAACCTCGCGGCCGGGGGGCGGGACGGCCTCGCGGTGCTCGATTGCATCGCGGATATCGTGGCCGAGCCTTCCCTTCGCCTCACCTTGCTGCGGGGGCCGCAGGAATGGCGTCTCTGCCGTCTGCTGGCGGGGGAATGCGACGGCCAGGACTGGTTGAGGGAGGGGGGCATCTCCTTTCTCACGGCAACGGGTATCGACCCGCGGCTCGGCGGTGCGCCGCCGCGCCTGAGGGCGGAGATCGAGAGCGTCCTGGGGCCGCGCCGCGCCCTGCTCGAGGGCATGCCGCCCTCTCTGCTCATCGGGAACATGCTCTTCAGCCATGGCGGCGGGCAGGCGGCGGCGCCGATCGAGGACCAGGACGCCGAGACGCTGGTTCTGGGGGCGGGCATCGGCCGGCCGCCGCCGCGGGCTGATGGGATCTGGACCGTCCATGCCGGCCCGCTCACGGATCTCGGCGGCCCACGCGCGGGTGTCCTCGGTCTCTGCACCGGCGTGCACTATGCCCAAAGGCTCGTGGCGCTGCGGATCGATACCGATGGCGGGCTTGGCCTGCTCGAGGCATCGGAGGCGCCAGCCGCGCCGCAAGTGCAGGAGGCGGGCTGAGTGCCGGTGGGTTGCAACGGCGCGGGCGTTCCGCTCCATTGCCGCGCATGCAGCTCGCAACCCTCAAGCCTCCGCAGATCGTCGATCGCCCGTCGCCCAATCACGGGCCGCGGCGGGAGACGCCGACCGACATGGTGGTGATCCATTACACCGCGATGCGCGACCTCGAGGCGGGGGCCCTTCGCCTTGCGGATCCATCGGCAGAGGTATCGGCCCACTACCTCATCGGCCGTTGCGGAACCGTGATGGCGATGGTGCCCGAGGATCGCCGCGCCTGGCACGCAGGGCGGGCGCATTGGGGGACGGTGGAGGACGTGAACTCTCGCTCCATCGGCATCGAACTCGACCATGATGGGGCGGCGCTCTCACCGCTGCCGCCCTTTGCTGAGCGGCAGATGGCGTCACTCGAACGGCTGCTTCGCGACGTGATGGCGCGCCATGGGGTGCCGGCCGAGCGTGTCGTGGGCCATGCGTGCATCGCGCCCATGCGCAAGATCGACCCTGGCCCGAAGTTCGACTGGCGCCGCCTTGCGCGCAACGGTCTCGCTGTCTGGATCGATCCGCCGGCAGCAGCGCTGCAACCGCCGGTGGCGCCGGGGGACGCCGCGGCGATGCGCCGGGCGCTGGAGGCTCTCGGCTATCCGGTACCACCTGCGCCCGCTGTCTGGGACGCGGCCTTGGGCGCTGTGTGGCGGGCCTTTGCCATGCGTTTCCTGCCGTCGCGCGCCAGCGACGCCTGGGCGGGGGACGCCGCCATCGCCCATGCGGCTGCGCTCGCCGCGCGATGGCCCTGCAAGGGCGCCGGTGTTTGACAAATCGCGCCCCGCCGCGCATCAGCAGCGTGCGGGCGGCGGGATGGCCGCGCCGGGCTTCGGCCCGGTGAGGAAAGTCCGGGCTCCACGGAGAGACGGTGCCGGGTAACGCCCGGCGGGGGCCTTCGGGCCTTCAGGGAAAGCGCCACAGAGAAGAGACCGCCGGGGCCTGCCCCGGCAAGGGTGAAACGGTGGGGTAAGAGCCCACCGCGCCTTCGGCAACGCAGGCGGCACGGCAAGCCCCACCGGGAGCAAGGTCGAGAAGGGATGGCACGGCGCAAGCCGGGGCGCTCCGGCCCGCCATCCGGGTTGACCGCAGGAGGCTGTGAGCGATCGCAGCCCTTAGATGAATGGCCATCCAGAGGGTCCTCGGACCCTTGGACAGAACCCGGCTTATACGCCGCCCGCACTCTCCCACATCGTTCCCATTTCCCTCCCGTGCCCGATTCCGGCGGGGTGTGAGGGGTCGAGCCGCCTTTCAGCAGCTGTGATTCGAGAAATTATTTCAAGAATTTGAATGGAGTTTATGGAACAAAATAGGAATATGGCCATGTTCTTACCCTTATTGGTTGTACAGCCCCATAAATTGGCCATGCTTTGTTCTCTTTTTGATCTCCTAGAGCGGGTATGGGAGCGTTGTGGGATGATTTGGGTTGAGATGGTGCGCATGTAGCGGTACCCTGCCTCTACGGCCGGGATGAGGTGGCATAGACCGCCCGCCGGCAAAGAGACCTCCGGTGCGGCGCGTCAGGCTGTTGAGGCAGAGCAGACCGGCCAACGAGCAGGGCTTCAGCCCGGGCGGCATACCGGCGGACGAGGGGCAAAAGGGCGGGCACGGGCGCCGCGAGAGCGCCTGGCCTGCCCCGCTCCCTTCGAAGGGTTCGACGGCTGTGTGGCGTTGGCGCCGAGTGTTGAGGCAGGTGGCGCGCGCGGGCGGCGAGCGGAGTGGTGAAGGGGTGCTTGCCGGTGGTGTGGCCGCCCGCAGGCGCCGCGCTGAAGGCGGGGCCGGGCATACGGCCGAAGAGAGCAACGGCGCGGCACGAAAGGGCGAGGGGCGGCACCCGAGATGCTGAAGCGCTTCGCAGGCACCCATCGGCACAAAGTGGAGGACCGCGGCCGCGTCTCGCTGCCCTCGGCGTTCCGCAAGGTGCTGGCAACGCTCGAGACCCGCGATCTCTACCTCATTCCCCAGATGAAGCGCTCCGACGCGCATGTCTGCATGACCGGCCCGGGCTTCGAGGCCTATTGCGAGCGGGTGGAGCAGACGCTGGAGAACCAGGCGGCACGCGAGGCGTTCGACGAGTTCGTGCAGGGCTCTGCCGTGCCGCTGGAGGCGGACGAGGCGGGGCGCATCGTACTCGCCACGCCGCTGCGCCAGGCGATCGGTATCGGCAAGGAGCTGGTCTTCGTTGGCCTCGGCAGCCATTTCGAGATCCGTGCGCCCGAGACGCATGATGAGCGGGCGGATGCGGCGAGTGAGACGGCGCGCCGCCTCATCGCCGAGGTTTCCATGAGCGGCCTGCACTAGGGGCCGCCCATGAATGTCGCCCCCCACATCCCGGTTCTTCTCGAGCCAGTGCTGGCGGCCCTCGCGCCGCTGGAGGGTGCCGTGGTGCTCGACGGCACGTTCGGGGCGGGGGGGTACAGCCGCGCGATCCTGGCGGCCGGGGCCGCTCGGCTGATCGGCGTGGACCGAGATCCGCGTGCGGTGGCCATCGGCCGTGCCCTGGCCGAGGGCGAGCCGCGTTTCGGGATCGTTGAGGCGCCATTCGAGGCACTCGACGAGATCGCCGAAGCCGAAGGCGCGGTGCTCGATGCCGTGGTGCTCGATATCGGCGTCTCGTCCATGCAGCTGGACGAGGCGGTTCGGGGCTTCTCCTTCATGCGCGATGGGCCGCTCGATATGCGCATGGCGCAGGACGGGCCGACCGCGGCCGACATCGTCAACACCGCGGAGCCCGAGGAACTGGCCGACATCCTCCACCATTTCGGAGAGGAGCGGGCAGCGCGCCGGATTGCGCGCGCCATCGTAGCAGCACGGGAGGACGGCGAGATCACCGGGACGCTGGCGCTGGCCGAGGTTGTTGCCGGGTGCCTGCCGGCGGCCCGCAAGGGCCAGGTCCACCCCGCCACGCGCAGCTTCCAGGGCCTGCGGATCGCGGTGAACGACGAATTGGGACAGCTCGTCCGCGCCCTTGCTGCCGCCGAACGGGCGCTGCCTGAAGGGGGGCGGCTGGCTGTCGTCACCTTCCATTCGCTCGAGGACCGGATCGTGAAGCGCTTCTTCCAGCTCGGCGCGGGGCAGGGCGGCCAGGGCTCGCGCCATCTGCCCCAGGCGGCGCCGGGCCCCGCACCGCGCTGGGCCAAACCGGCGAAGCCCGTCGAGGCCTCCGATGCTGAGTGCGCCGCCAACCCGCGGGCGCGTTCCGCCCGGCTGCGCTGGGCGCGGCGCACGGCGGCGCCGCCTCATGCCCCGGACCCTAGGACACTAGGCTTGCCGCCCGCACCGGTGGCGGCGGACTTTTCGCGGCGCGCGGCAAAGCGGGCGGCGGCAGGGGGGGCGGCATGAGCAGGCTCGGCTTCGCCCTCTCGGTCCTCGCCATCGTCGCTGTCGCGGCCTGGGCCTACAACGTGAACTATCGCACCGGCGAGGCGCTCGCCCGGGTGGAGACGCTGCGGAACGACATCGCGCGCACCCGGGAAGATGTGCAGGTGCTCCGTGTCGAATGGGCCTGGCTCAACACGCCGGAGCGCCTGGCGCGCCTGGTTGCCGTGCATCAGGACAAGCTGGCGCTGGGGCCGATGGTGCCGGAACGGTTTGGCGATGCGCAGCAGGTGCCCTTCCCGCCGCCGCCAGACCATGATCCGCTCGAAGCGGCGCTGATGGCTGCGCTTTCCGGCGCGGAGCGGTCCATTCTCGCGCAGTCGACCCTGCCGGATCAGGGGGCGGCGCCACCCGCCGAGCCCGATCCCCGCCTGCTGCCGCTGCTCGAGGACGCGCCGGCCCGGCGCCTTGTGCCCGTCGCCCTGGGGCCGCGTCGCGTCGCGTCGGCGGACCTCGCCGAGCCACTGGCGGACCCTGCAGCGGAAGTCTCGGTCATGGCGGTCGAGACCGGCACGGCCTCGCAGGAGACGACGGCAGCATCGGGTGACGAAGGCGCGCGCGATGCTTCGGCCGCCCTCGCCGCCGCCATCGATGCCGCTGTCGCAAGCGTGGTTGCCGAGCCTGCGGGAGACAGGGCCGGCAGTGGTGCCACGCTCGGCGCGCCGTTGCCCGCGCCCGGCCCCGCCGTGACGCAGGGCCTTGCTCGCGTGGTCGAGGCCGGCGGCGGCGCAAAGCTGCCCGCCGAGCCTTCCACTCGCGGGTCTGAGCCCAGTGCGGCCTTCCTGCGCCAGATGTCGGCCAGCCAGGCAGCGCCCCGCGCTGGCGAGGAGGCGGCGGAGTGACCGATTTCGCCGCCCCGATCCACCGGCGCCTCCGTCCCCGCGCGCCGGAGCCGCCGCGCGCAACGGCGCGGGAGCGGGACAACTGGCGGCTGATCCTCGTGATCTTCGCCTTCGTGCTGTTCTACGGGGTGCTGGGCGGGCGCATGGCCCTGATGGCGCTCTCGGAACCGGCGGAGCCGACGCTCGGCGCCTCGGCCCAGGCGGAGCCGGTTCGCGGGGCGATCACCGATCGGGCGGGCCGATTGCTGGCGGCAAACCTGCCGGCCTACTCGCTCTATGCCCATCCCTCTGAGATGCACGACGCCGAGGGAAGCGCCCGCGCGCTCGCCGAGATTTTCCCGGATATGGAGGAGGCGGACCTCCGCGCGCTCCTGACCGACCGTCGGAGCTTTGTCTGGGTCCGTCGCCCGGTTACGCCCCGGCAGAAGGACCGGGTGCTGGATATCGGGGAGCCGGGGCTCCTCTTCGGCTATCGGGATCTGCGTTTCTATCCTGCCGGTCGCACCGCCGCGCATATCGTCGGCAGCGTCAAGGCGGGCCGCGAAGCGGTGCATCACGCGGAGCTGGTGGGGGCCGGTGGAGCCGAGCGGCATTTCGACAAGCGCTTGCGCAACCCCGCATGGGCGGGGGCGCCGCTCGCGCTGACCATCGATCTCTCCGCCCAGGCAGCGCTCGCAGACGTGCTCTCGCGCGAGAAGGATCGGTTGGGGGCGAAGGGTGCTGCGGGGATTTTGATGCGGACTACGGGCGAGGTCGTCGCCATGGTGTCGCTGCCGGATTTCGACCCGAACGAGCGGCTGAAGAAGAAGGACAAGGCGGCTGGCCGCTCGCCCCGCTTCAACCGCGCGGTGCAGGGGGTTTACGAGCTTGGCTCTGTCTTCAAGCCCATCACGGCGGCCATGGCGCTCGATGCGGGCGTTGCCACGCCGGACAGCTTGATCGCCACGGGCGAGCCCATCGTCTGGCGCCGCCAGCGGGTGCGGGACATGCACCGGATGCCCGCGCAGATGACCGTGACGGACATCATTCGCCGTTCCTCCAATGTCGGCTCCGCCCGCCTCGCGCTCATGGTGACAACGCCCCGCTTCAAGGAGTATCTCGACGCCCTCGGCATGTTCGAGCCGAGCCCGCTCGAGATCGCCGAGGCGCGCGGGGCGCGCCCGCTCCTGCCGCCGAAATGGACGGAGCTGAGCACGATGAACATCGCATTCGGCCATGGGCTTGCCGTCTCGCCCATGCATCTCGCCGCCGCCTATGCCACCTTGGCGAACGATGGCCGGCGCGTGGTGCCCACGTTGCGCCAGGGCTATGTGCCTGAAGGCGCAGGGAAAGAGATCTTCACGCCCCGCGCGGCGCGGCAGGTGCTGGCGATGCTGCGCAGCGTGGTGACGGACGGGACAGGCCGCCGGGCGGATGTGAAGGGCTACGAGATCGGTGGCAAGACCGGCACGGCAGACAAGCCGCGGGAGGACGGGCGCGGCTATCACCGCGACCGGGTGCTCGCCACCTTCGCCTCGGTCTTCCCGGTCTCGGAGCCCGAGTACGTGCTGGTGGTGAGCATGGACGAGCCGACGGACCGTTCGGGCCGCTATCCTTCGCGCCAGGCGAGCCGGACCGCGGCGCCGGCGGTGCGCGAGGCCGTGCGCCGGATCGCGCCCATTCTGGGCCTTCGCCCGCGGCCGGACCTTGTGCCGATCGGGCTCGATGCGCCCGAGCAGTCCACCCCGCCGGCTCTGCCCATCGCGCTCGCCCCCGCTGCGGTTTCCAGCGCATCAGCGGTGCCGGCGGCGTCCGGTACCACGGTGGCCGATGCCGATGCCGCGCCCACGACCGCGACCGCTCAACCGCTGCCGCCGCGCCGCCCGCGGAGCACGCAGTGAACGCCGCGGACGCAACCCAGCCAAACGCCGTAACCTTCGGTGCCATCGGGCTTTTGCCGGGGGCGGGGTTCGGGCTGGAGGGGCCGGCGCCAGCCGCGGAGGCCCCCGTTACCGGGCTTGCCGTCGACAGCCGGGAGGTGAAGCCCGGCTTCGTGTTCTTCGCCATCCCCGGCACGCAGCTCGACGGGGCGGAGTTCATTCCCTTTGCGCTTCGCATGGATGCAGCAGCGATTGTCGCCACGTCCGAGGGGGCGGCGCGCATGGCGCCCGAGGGTGGCTGGCCTGTGCCGGTGCTGACCACCGAGACGCCACGCCGGGCGCTGGCGCTTGCCGCCGCCGCCTTCTACGGCGCGCAGCCGCCCACGATGGCGGCGGTGACGGGGACGAACGGCAAGACTTCCACGGCCCATTTCCTGCGCCAGATATGGTGTGCAGTGGGCTTGCCTGCCGCTAGCCTTGGTACCACGGGCATCGAAGGTGGGACGGCGGCGGTGCCGGATGCGTTCGACGGGCCGCTGGGGCACACCACGCCGGAGCCCATCACGCTGCACCGCGCGCTGGCAGAGCTTGCCGCGGCCGGGTGCAGCCATGCGGTGATGGAGGCATCGTCCCACGGGCTCGCCCAGCACCGGGTGGATGGTGTGCGGCTGACCGCGGCGGCGCTCACGCACATCACGCGGGATCATCTCGACTACCATGCCGACCATGAGGCCTATGTCACTGCAAAGCTTCGGCTTTTCGATGCGGTGCTGCCGGAGCAGGGCACGGCGGTGATCAATCTCGACGACCCGGCGGGCGAGCGCGCGATGGCGCTGGCGGCGGCGCGGCGTCAGCGAACCATCACCACCGGGCGGGATGCGCGCGCGGACCTGCGCCTGATTGCG
>JBCBHB010000050.1:0-9539 GCA_038526025.1 Pseudomonadota bacterium | reverse complement strand
GCGAGGGCGCGGCGGGGCTGCTCGCCGACCCGACCCGCCTCGCCCGCGTGGTGCAGCGCCGGGCGGATCTGCGCTGGCCGCTGCCGGAACGCTTTGCGGCACGGCTTGAGGGGCGGCGGGTGCTGGGCCTCGGCCGGCGGGCCAAGACCATGCTCGCCGACCTCGACGACGGGGTGACCTGGCTGATCCATCTCGGCATGACTGGCCGGGTTCTGGTGAGTGCGCCGGAGGCCGCGGAAGCGCCGCTCGAGATGGTGGGCGGCTTCGTCCACCGGACGCCGGAACCTGGCCCGCACGACCATATCGAGATCGAGACCGATAGCGGTGCGCGGCTCGTCTATAACGATGTCCGCCGCTTTGGCGCCATGGACCTGTGGCCAAGCGCGGAGATCGCGGCGCATCCCTGGCTCGTGAAGCTTGGGCCCGAACCCCTCGGCAACGCGTTTGGCGGGGCAGTGCTGGTGGAGCGGCTGGCGGGCAAGGCAACGCCGGTGAAGGCCGCGCTGCTCGACCAGCGCGTGGTGGCGGGGCTCGGCAACATCTATGTTTGCGAAGCGCTACACCGCTCAGGCATCCACCCCCGCCGCATCGCCGGCAGCATCGGCGCGCCGCGCGTTCACCGGCTGGCCGAGGAGGTGCGTGCGACGCTGGAGGAGGCGATCGCGGCAGGTGGTTCGACCCTACGCGACTATCGCCACGCCGACGGCGAACTCGGGTACTTCCAGCACAGTTTCCGGGCCTATGGCCGCGAGGGAGAGCCCTGCCGGCGCGAGGGCTGCAGCGGAAAGATCCTGCGCATCGTCCAGTCCGGCCGCTCCAGCTTCTACTGCTCGCGCTGTCAGCGCTGAGGCCACGCATGACGGGCGTTTCCGCAGGGCGAGGTTGATCGGTCCGCGACGCACCGCTACACCCCGCGCGTCATTTCGCCAGCCGCGTCCGGAGGGAGCGTTCCATGGCCTACGAGAACATCATCGTCGAGCGTAAGGAGAATGTTGCACTGATCCGGCTGAACCGGCCCAGTGCAATGAACGCGCTCAACTCGGAGCTGATGCGCGAGCTCGGCGAGGCCCTCACGAAGGCGGATGCCGACGATGACGTGGGCGCCATCGTCATCACCGGCAACGAGAAAGCCTTTGCCGCGGGCGCCGATATCAAGGAGATGCGGCCGAAGAGCTTCACGGATGCGTTCCGCGAAGACTTCATCACCGCCGAGTGGGAGACGGTGACCCGCATCCGCAAACCGGTGATCGCCGCCGTGTCGGGCTACGCGCTCGGCGGCGGATGCGAGCTCGCGATGATGTGCGACTTCATCTTGGCCGCGGACAGCGCCAAGTTTGGCCAGCCCGAAATCAATCTCGGCGTCATGCCCGGCGCGGGTGGCTCGCAGCGGCTGACACGCTTTGTCGGCAAGTCCAAGTCGATGGACATGAACCTCACCGGCAGGTTCATGGATGCTGCCGAGGCGGAGCGCTCGGGTCTCGTCTCGCGCCTGTTCCCCGCGGACAGCCTGGTGGACGAGGCCGTCGCGGTCGCGCAGAAGATCGCGGACAAGGCGCCGCTCGCCGTGATGGCGACCAAGGAAGCGGTGAACCGCTCCTACGAGACGACGCTCTCCGAAGGCGTCCGCTTCGAGCGGCGGATGTTCCACGCTCTCTTCGCCACCGAGGACCAGGGCGAGGGCATGGACGCCTTCATCGAGAAGCGCACACCGCATTTTAAGGGAAGCTGAGGCGGGAACACCGCTTCGGCGCGCTACCGGGGTGTTGACGCAGCACCCCGGATCGGCTAGCTCCCGCGGCCTGTCATTCAGAGATGTGAGACGCAGAGCCAATGGCCAACACGCCCCAGGCCCGTAAGCGCGTTCGCCAGATCGCGAAGCGCACGCAGGTAAACACGATGCGCCGCAGCCGCGTGCGCACTTTCCTCCGCAAGGTTGAGGAAGCGATTGCTTCCGGCGATCAGACGAAAGCGCTCGAGGCGCTTAAGGTCGCGCAACCCGAGATCATGCGCGGCGCCCAGAAGGGCATCATGCACAAGAATACGGCGAGCCGTAAGGTATCGCGCCTGCATCAGCGGATCGCTAAGCTCGCTTCATAAGCGGCTCACGCAGGCGCCGACATCGTTTCATTTGAGAACTATTGTACGCCGTGGCATCGCCGCGGCGTGCTGTCATTTCTCGTTATGATTTTGACATCGAATTTTGATGTTCACGGAACGTGCCCGTTGCGAGCCTCGCGCGCTTGGTCGTATCCTTCGGTCAGACAAGCAACGTGAAGTATCCGCACCCGAAACCGTCGGGATGCGGGCGTTTGTCTGAAAAACTACATGAATATGCGAATCGTGTAACTGGGCGGCTGGTAAATTACGCCCAGCAAGCAACCTAATTTTCTCTTAATGTCGGGTCTCAATCTTCTTGGCGCGAATCCGAGACCGGGTTTACCCCGAGGGTCCAACGGGCGGTAGCGTCACAGAGCCAGGGACAACCAGGCCGAGAGGACCGCCGCCTGAGCAGAGCATCGCACTGGGGGCATGCATGACGATCACGACGACCAAGGTATCGGAGATGGGCCCTGCGGAAGCCTGGGAGATGCTTGCGAGCAATCCTTCGGCACGCATGGTCGATGTCCGTACCAAGGCGGAGTGGTCGTTCGTGGGCGTCCCCGACCTCTCACCGGCGGGAAAGCGTGTCTGGACTGTCGAGTGGGTAGGTTTCCCGAGCATGGCCCCCAACCCCCGTTTCCTTCAGGAGCTGACCGAGCTTGCCTCGGCCGATCCTGAATTGGGGGGGAGCATGCCCGAGACGTTGCTCTTCATCTGCCGCTCCGGCGCACGCTCGATGATGGCGGCGCGGACGGTGGCAGCGGAGGGGGAGGCAACAGGCATTGGCGCCCCCGCCCACTGCATCAACGTGGCGGAAGGCTTCGAGGGCGATCTCGATTCCGATGGCCACCGCGGAAACAAGAACGGCTGGAAAGTCGCGGGACTACCCTGGCGTCAGGGCTGAGGCACCAGCGTCGGCGTCAGCTGCCCGTCAGAGGCGGCATGCCGTGCGCACGAGCAGAATTGGAGAAAAAGACCAAGGGGACGGGCAATGTTAAACGGCGGCATGCCGCAGGCGGTGGGGCGTAAAAGCGTGCAAGATCAAGTGCTTTGGAAGAACGTAGTTAATGGACTGCGCCGTGATATCGGCGATGATGCAGTAGATAAGTGGCTTAGTCAGGTGACGCTCAACCGGTTGAGCCGCGATTTGGCGGTTCTGACGGCGCCGACGCGATTCTACAGTGACTGGGTGGAGCGTTCCTACGGGACGGCGCTTCTGCGCGCTTTCCGTCACCATCAGCCCGAGATTCGGCGGATCAGTGTCGAAGCTGCGGATGATGCGCCCCTGGCCGCCCCAGCCGAAGCGATTGGCAAAGCCATGCCGAAGGAGACGAGCTGCTCCCTGTCGGCCGCACCAATGTCCGCCGCGCAGACCCACCGCGCCGGCGACATGCCCGCTGCCCCGGCCATTGCCCGCCCGGCCGAAACCGGCGCCGCGCCGACGGATCCGCTGGAGAGCGCGCCGCTCGACCCGCGCTACACCTTCGACCGGTTCATCGTCGGCAAGCCCAACGAGCTGGCGCATGCGGCCGCCCGGCGTGTGGCCGAGACCGCGAACGCGACCTTCAACCCGGTCTTTCTTTACGGCGGCGTCGGCCTGGGCAAAACGCATCTGATGCACGCCATTGCCTGGGAGCTGCAGCGCTCCCGCCCCGGCTGCCGTGTGGTCTATCTCTCGGCCGAGCAGTTCATGTACCGCTTCGTCCAGGCGCTGCGGTTCCGGGACACGATCACCTTCAAGCAGCAGTTCCGCTCGGTCGATGTGCTGATGGTCGACGACGTGCAGTACATCGCGGGAAAGGACTCGACGCAGGAAGAATTCTTCCACACCTTCAATGCCTTGGTTGACCAGCAGAAGCAGGTCGTGATCTCGGGCGACAACAGCCCGGACCGGATCGAGGGCATGGAGGAGCGGATCCGGTCGCGCCTCCAGTGGGGTCTCGTCGTCGATATCCATCCCGCCGACTACGAGCTGCGCCTCGGCATCCTCCAGGCCAAGGCCGAGCAGGCGCAGGTGATGCATCCCGATGTCATGCTCGACCCCAAGGTGCTGGAGCTGTTGGCGCAGCGGATCTCGTCGAATGTCCGCGTGCTCGAGGGCGCGCTCACCCGGCTCTTCGCCTATGCCTCCTATACGGGCCGGCCGGTGAACCTGGATCTCACGCGGGAGTGCCTCTCGGACCTGCTGCGAACGCAGGAGCGCAAGGTCACGATCGACGAGATCAAGCGGCGTGTGGCGGACCACTACAACCTCCGCATGTCCGATCTTGTCTCCGCCCGGCGCGCCCGTGCGGTGGCCCGGCCCCGGCAGGTGGCGATGTTCCTGGCGAAGTCGCTCACCACAAAGTCCCTGCCCGAGATCGGGCGCGGCTTCGGCGGGCGGGATCACACCACGGTGCTGCACGCCGTGAAGAAGATCGAAGAGCTGACCCAGGCGGACCATCAGCTGGCCGAGGATGTGGAGATTCTCCGCCGCACGCTGGAAGCCTGAGTCGACCAAAGAGACCACGGCGGTCCCCCTGAAGGGACCGCCGATGACGATGGCTGCCGGGCGCTGAAGAGCGACATCGCGACCGCCGCCCCTCCCCCTCGCCGAGACGTTATCGAGATCGCGTCAGATCGCGCTGTGCCGCCTGCGCACACGCCCTAAGCTCTCCCTCACCCAAATGGTCGGAGAGCTCCCGATGCCATCATCTGCTGCACGCCTTCTTGCCCTCTGCGCCCTCATCGCCATCGGCGTTGCCAGCCCAGCCGCGGCCTGCGGTCCGGAGACGGACTGCGCGATCGGCGACCGGATTTACAGGCTGAGCCTGCCGGACGGGCACGATCCCTCAACCGCCATCGGCGCCCTCTTCTACGCGCACGGCTACAAGGGCTCCGCGGCAGGAGCGATGAACAATATGGCGTTGCGCGCGGCGGCCCACGACCGCGGCCTCGCCTTCGTGGCGCTGAAGTCGGCGGGCGATGACTGGTCTCTGCCCCATGCGCCGAATGTGGGCCCCAACCCGCCGGACGACGAGCCGGCCTATGTGGACGCGGTGATCGAGGACCTGGCGGCCCGCTTCGCGCTCGACCGCGAGCGTCTCATCGCCACCGGCTTCTCCGCCGGCGGCATGATGACCTGGACGCTGGCCTGCGAACGCCCCGGAACCTTCCTCGGCTTCATTCCCAATGCCGGCACGTTCTGGGACCCGGTGCCGGTACGCTGCAACGGTCCAGCACCGAACGTCACCCACATTCACGGCACGACAGACCGCATCGTCCCGCTCGAGGGACGCCGCATCGCGGACACCAAACAGGGCGCCATTGCCGAGGCCCTGGCAATGTTCCGTGAGAGCCATGGCTTCCGCGAGGGCCTGGAGGCACGCGGCGCCGGCCTCGACTGCACCGTCTTTCTCGGTGGGGCGGAGCTCCTTTTCTGCACCCACCCGGGCGGGCACAGCTTCCGGACCGAGCATCTCGGCTTCGCGCTCGACCGCCTTCTCGGCCCCGCCGTCCCGCCAAAGGGCTGACGCAACGGCGAAAGGGGCTGCAAACGGCCCCACAAGCCATTGCGCCGCCCCGCGGTTCCGATAATCTGCCGCTCCCCATTCACCGCCGGGCAGGGTCGGCGGTCACGAAGAACGGAAAAACAGCGATGCGGGTGACGATCGAGCGTGGGGCGCTGCTCAAGGCGATGAGCCGCGCGCAGGGTGTGGTGGAACGGAAGAACACCATCCCGATCCTCGCCAATGTGCTGATGGAGGCGGAGGGCGGCGAGCTTCGCCTGCGCGCAACGGATCTCGACATCGAGGTGATCGAACGGCTCCCGGCGATGGTCGAGACCGCGGGCGCCACCACCGCCTCGGCCCAGCTGCTGCATGACATCGTGCGCAAGCTGCCGGATGGCGCGGACCTGACAATCGCCCTCGAGCCCGCCTCCGGCCAGCTTGCCGTCACTGCAGGGCGCTCACGCTTCAAGCTGGCGACGCTGCCGCGGGAGGACTTCCCGATGATGGCAAGCGCGGAGTACCAGGTCAGCTACAGCGCGCCCGCCCCCCTCCTCCGCCGGCTCTTCGACAAGTCGAAATTCGCGGTCTCGACCGAGGAGACGCGATATTACCTGAACGGCGTCTATCTCCACGTGGCCGAGGAGGACGGCGCCAAGCAGCTTCGCGCCGTGGCCACGGACGGGCACCGCCTCGCCCGCATCGATGCGGAGCTGCCAGAAGGGGCCGAGGGCGCGCCGGGCGTGATCGTGCCGCGCAAGACCGTGGGCGAGCTCCGCAAGCTTCTCGAGGATGACGAGGCAAGCGTCGAGGTCTCGGTCTCCGAGACCAAGATCCGCTTCGCCGTGGGCGATCTCGTGCTCACCTCGAAGGTCATCGACGGCAGCTTCCCGGACTATACGCGGGTGATCCCGAAGGGGAATTCCCGCCGGCTCGAGGTCGATGCCGCCGAGTTCTCCCATGCGGTCGACCGGGTCGCCACCGTGAGCCAGGAGCGGAGCCGGGCGGTCAAGCTCGTCATGGAGCAGGACAAGCTCTCACTCTCCGTGAACGCGCCCGATAGCGGCTCGGCGGCGGAGGAGCTGGTGGTCGCCTATCCGGACGAAGCCATGGAGATCGGCTTCAACGCCCGCTACCTGCTCGAGATCGCGGGGCAGATCGACCGGGAAAACGCCGTCTTCCTCTTCGCCAGCCCGTCCGACCCCACGCTCGTCCGCGAAGGCGACGACCCCAGCGCCGTCTACGTCGTCATGCCGATGCGCGTCTGACCAGCCCTGCCCGAAGGGCGGGCCGGGTCAAGGATGGCAGAGCCACCGCCGGAGGCGGCGCCCGGCAGGGCGTCCTTGACGTGGCCCGGCCTTCGAACGGATGCTCGGCCGAGCGCCCCTAGGGCGCTTCCCCAGCCACGTCGTCGATCCCTGCCACGCACCTCACGCGCGCCGGTGCGTCTCGAGCCCGCCAAACGCGGCCTGGCCGCCGCCGCAAGGCGGTGACCGGGCGCAAGAAGTATCCCGGCGCACCGGCGCCGGGATGCCGCTTGCCAGCCCCTGAAAGCCTCAGGAGAAGTTGGAGGGGAACATCGCCTTCGCGGTCTCCTCGTCGAACTCCGCCTTGAAGCTCAGGCCCTCGCCCATGGCGCGCGCCTTGGCCACCGCGGGGCGGGCGTTGATGCCCTCGAACCAGCGCTTCACGTTCGGATAGGCGTCGATCGCGCCCTCGCCCAGCACGCGCACATGCCGGTCGACCCAGCCCCAGGCGGCCATGTCGGCGATGGTGTAGCCCTCGCCCACCATGAACTCCCGGCCCGCGAGATGCTTCTCCAGCACGTCGTAGTGGCGGTGCGCCTCGAACTTGTAGCGCCGCTTGGCATAGTCCCCGCCCTCGGCGGCCCCCGCGGTCTGGAAATGCACCCACTGGCCCGAGAAGGGGCCGAGGCCGCTCGAGATCCAGAAGAGCCAGCTCAGAAGCTCCGCCCGGTCGCCCGGCGCACCGAGATAGGCGTTCGCCTTCTCGGCGAGGTAGAGGAGGATCGCGGTGGAGTCGAAGACCCGCACCCCGTCGTCCTCGATGGCGGGCGCCTTGCCGTTGGGGTTGATCGCGCGGTACGCCTCGGAGTGCTGCTCGCCCTTGAAGGTGTCGAGCGCCCGGACCTCGTAGGGCAGGTCCGCCTCGGCGAGGAAGAGCGCCACTTTCATGGGGTTGGGCGTGTGGTGGTAGTGGAACGTGATCACGGTCTCATCTCCTTCGATGGCTCACCCGGTGTCGCGTGCTGCGGTGCACCCTGAGATGGGCTCGAAGCAAGGCCGATATGTCGTGAATGTCGCATGCTCTCCGCAACGTGACTGCTCTTGTGCGTCGCCAGGCGCATCGCCATGAGCGCCCCTTGACCGCCCGCGCCGCCGTCCTCTCGCTCCGCCTCGCGCAGTACCGGAGCCACGCCGACACCGTGCTCGAGACCGGGGGCGCATCGGTCGTGCTGACCGGGCCCAACGGCAGCGGGAAGACCAATCTCATCGAGGCCGTGAGCCAGCTCGTCCCCGGCCGCGGCCTGCGCCGGGCGAGCCCCGAGAACGCGGTGCGCCGGCCCGACCGGCTGGGCTGGCGGCTGCGGGCGGAGGTGGACACCGGCGCCGAGGAGATCGAGATCGTGACCGGCGTCGAAGACCCCGACAGCCCCCGCCGCACGGTGGAGATCGACGGCAAGGCCGCGGCGCAGACCGCGCTCGGCCGCCACCTGCGCATGGTCTGGCTCACGCCGGCGATGGACCGGCTCTGGACCGAGGCGGCGTCGGACCGGCGGCAGTTCCTCGACCGCATGGCCATGGGCTTCCAGCCCGACCATGCGGAGGCCGCCATCGCCTACGAGAAGGCCATGCGCGCCCGCAACAAGCTCCTGAAGGATGAGCGCGAAGGCGTGCGGGCGGACCCTGCCTGGCTCGGCGGGCTGGAGGCGCAGATGGCGCGCGCCGCGGCCCGGCTTGCACGGGCGCGGGCGGAGGCCCTGGCGGCCCTCGAAGCCGCGCAGAACGAGGCGGAAACATTGTTCCCGCGCGCCACACTATCTATAGTGGGCCCCATGGAGATGCGCTTCGCCGAGGTGCTCGCCCGCGGGGGTGGGACAGGGGCCGATCTGGACAGTGTCGAACCGGGCGAAGCGGCCGATATGGCCCGCGCGCTCGAAGCCGCGCGGCCGCGTGACGCAGCGGCAGGCCGCACGCTGGAAGGCCCGCACCGAAGCGATCTCGAAGCGGTCTACGCCGCGAAGAACATGCCGGCGCGCCAATGCTCCACAGGCGAGCAGAAGGCGCTCTTGATCTCCCTCTGCCTCGCCAATGCCCGCGCGCTCGCGGCAGCGCACGGAGCGGCACCCATCCTCCTCTTCGACGAGTTGGCAGCCCATCTCGACGAACGGCGCCGCCGCGCACTCTACGACGAGATTGCCGCTCTGGGCGCTCAGGCCTGGATGACAGGCACGGGCCCGGAGCTCTTCGAGGGCCTCGCAGGCGCGCAAGGCCTCGCAGTGCGAGACGAGGACGGCCGCTCGGTGGTGGAGGCAGCATGACAAACCCCTTCGACGCGCAGGCCAACCTGATGGCCGGCATGGCCGCGCTCTGGTCCGCCGCTGCCATGGCCGGTTTCTCGGCCGTCATGGCCAATGCCTCGCGCCCCTGGGTGGGCGGCGATGTGAACGCGCCTTTCGGCAGCCATTTCAGCATGGATATCGACCCCGTGACCTCCTGGTTCATCCCGGGCCTCTACGGCCACGCGCGCGGCAGCCGGGGCGCGCAGGCATTCATGGAGGCCTTCGCGCAGCAGCAGCTCCTCGTCGCCAGCCTGATCGAGGACTGCGAGGCGCGTGGCGCCGCGCGCTCGGATGCGGAGATGGCCGAGATGCGCCTGCCCATGGCGCAGATGCGGCGGCTTTCGGACGCCACGAGCACGCTCAGCCGC